>JBEGWF010000023.1:0-31957 GCA_041177965.1 Verrucomicrobiota bacterium
GGCCGCCAACAGTCGCATCAGGGACGTGGACGTGGCCGACGAGAGCACCCGATTCAGCCGCTACCAGATCCTGATGCAGGCAGGCACGGCCCTGCTGGCCCAGGCCAACAGTACCCCGCAGTCGATCCTCCGCTTGCTGCAGTAGCGCCGCCCGCCATCGGCAGGCCCGGAGATCCTTCACCCGCGTCGATGCCTGTTTTCCGGTTTCCGTTTCCACCTGGGACCCGTCCCGACCTCTTTCCAGCACCATGGGCCCAGTGGGATACGGTTGTTCGTCAGCGATGATCACGTCGAACCGTGCGGGGCCCCACCGGATACCTCGGCATGGAAACCACAATCCATGGTCATCCTCCATCGGTCGATGCTGTCGTGCGGTGGCATGGACGTAGGCTCCGCTCTGTTCGCAGATGTCGGTGGTGGATTGACGGCAGTTAGTGTTCCACTAAAATAGTGGAACACTGTTTTTTACATGGTCAAGACGCAGATCCAAATTCCGGATGGCTTGTACAAGAGGCTCAAACGCCTTGCCGATGAGCAGGAATGGTCGTTCGCAGAGACCTTGCGTCGCGGAGCCGAGTTGCTTTTGGCCACACGTCCCGTGGCCGGTTTGCAGGATCCGGCGGCATGGCGTCTGGAACCACCCGCCAACACCCGACTTCGCAAGGATCCCTTCGCCACTGGAGATTGGCGTTTGCACGCCAACCTGGGAGCCGATCCTCGGGAACTCGCAGGTGATTGACCCGATTTGCGGGACCCCGCACCTCCGATGATCGCCTGCGATACGAATGTCCTGTTTCCTGCGCTGGAGGCCTCCCATCCAAGCCATGGGCCGGCCCGCGCCTGGCTGGAATCCATGGTCGAGGTCGGCGAATTCGCCCTGTGTGAGCTCGTACTGATGGAGGTGTATACACTGCTCCGCAATCCGGTGATCTGTGCCCGACCGCTCAATGCCTCCGAGGCCGTCCGGAAGATCGACAACCTGAGGCGCAATCCCCGCTGGACGGTCCTCGACTTCCCGGGACCGGGTTTGATGGACGAGGTATGGCGACATGCCCGCACGAGCGACTCGGTTCGCCGCATCTATGACATCCGCCTGGCTCTGACCCTTCGGCACTACAACGTGACGGATTTCGCCACGACCAATGGGAAGCACTTCCGGGGCTTCGGCTTTTCGCGGGTGTGGAATCCGTTGAAGCCGTAGGCCTCCAAGGACTCACCGCCCCCAGCGGGTGTTCTTGAGGAATTCGATGAGGTCGGCCAGTTCCTGACGGGTGATTTGTTCGTCGAGGCCGGCGGGCATGAGGGAGACGGTCGAGGGGGTGACCGCGGTGATGTCGGTGCGGTCGATCTGCAGGGTCGAGCCGGGGCCGGTCACCAACGTGATGCCGCGGGCGTCGTCACGCCGCACGATGCCCAGGCGTTCCTCGCCGTCGCGGGTGGTGACCGAGACCGGTTCGTAGCTGCGGACCAGGCTGGCCGAGGGTTCCACGATGGCCTCGAGCAGGTCGTCGGCCGAGCGCACGGTGCCGATGCTGGTGAGTTCGGGCCCCACGTCGCCGCCCTGATAGCCCAGGCGGTGGCACTGAATGCACGCGGCCTTGGGTGCATTGAAGACGGCCTGACCGCGACGGACATCCCCCGCGGGCAGCTCGGAACGGATCTTGTCGAGGCGCTGGCGTCGGGCCGGCAGTCCGGTGTCGAGGGTCTCGAGGAAGCGGTCTCCCCGGGCCCGGATCTCGGCCGGATAGCCCTTGAGGGTGGCCCGCAATGTTTCCGGGCGTACGGCGGTGCGGGCCTTGGATTGGCCGAGCGCGGTCAGCAGGGCGTCTCCGGCCCGGGCGCTGGGTTGACGTTCGAAGGCGGGCAGCACCCGGGTCAGTTCGAGCGGGCCGATCTCCGGCAAGGCGCGGGCGACCCGGTCGAGGGAGTCGGGTTCGAGGGCGGCCTTGGCCAGGGCTTCGGCGGCCAATCCCTGTCGGTTGCGCAGGGCGCTCAGCAACACGGGCAGATCCGCTTCTTGGGCCGTCCATCCGGTCGGCAAGGCCGCATAGGCCGACAGGCGGACGGGGAGAGGCATACTGGCGGAGCGGGCGGTGCGGAGCAGGGCTTCGCGAAGAGCGGGTTGGCCAGCGAGGGGACGAGCCGCCCGAAAGAGGGTCTCCCCGTTCCGGGTCTCGGCGACCGGGGCCGCATCGGACGACGGATCCAGCACGGTGACCAGAGACCGGCTCCACGACTCCGGCGGATTCTTCGGAGCGTGCTGGGCCATCGCGCCGAGGGCGGCGTTGCGGGTTTCGAGGTGCGTCTTCGGGTGCACCACCAGTTCGGCCACCAGCGCCTGCAGGGCGGGCGAAGGCATCAGCCCCCCGAGCAGGGCGGTCAGGCTCTCGCGTCCTCCGGGAGGCGGGGTGCCTTCCAGCAGGCGTTGTCGCAGCGATCCGGCCAAGGCATCACCCCAATCGGCATGACGCTGGGCGACCCACAGTGCGGCGTCTCTGGCTTCGGTCTGGGCCGAGAACAGCAAGGCTCCGACCTCGTCGGCCCGCAGGCCACTTCCGGGGATCTGTTCCAGGGCCTGCAGCGCGGCCGCCTGGACGTGCGGGTGGCGCTGCCCCAGGGCTTGGCGGAGCAGGGCCGTGTCGCCCAGTTGGGCCAGGGCCGTGGTGGCGGCCATCCGCAGGGCTTCGTCGTCGGGGCCTTCGAGCGACCGGAGGAGGTCCGGCGTGGCGGCCATGTGCTTAAGTCGCGCCAAGGCGGCGATGGCCGTGATCTGACCCTCGCGCCGACCCGACGTCAGCGATGTCTTCAGCAGAGCCATCGCGGCGGGCACTCCGGCCGGGTCGCGCCGGTCGCCGAGCCGGCGGATGCGGGCCAGTTCGCTCTCGGGGGCCGTGGGAGCCGGCGTCGCGGGGCGGGTATGCTTCGCTCCGACGCGCGTGACCCGGTACACGCCGCCCAGCACATCGGCCTTCCAGAGCTGCGAGCTCGGGCAACACAGCTTGTACCAGCCGCCCGTGTCGAGGATGAGCACCGAGCCGTCGGCATCGGCGAGCACGTCGGTTGGGTGGAAATCGATGCTGCTGCTCACCACGAAATCGCTGTCCTTGGCCTTGAATGACGCACCATCGCGTTGCAGTTGAATGCGGGAAATCTTCCGCAAATTGAACGCCGAGGCGAAGAGGTTGCCCGAGTAGTCCGCGCCGAACGCATCGTGATCGTAGGCGGCCAATCCGCTCGGAGCGGCCGCGCCGAGTTGCGCGATGGGGTGGGCCAAGGCCGGTCCCGGCCGGAACACCGCCCGGTCTTCGAGCACCGAGTTGACCTTGCCGAAGACCGCGCCGAACGACGCATGGGCCACGCCGTCGCGGAATCCGGGCTGGGAAAAGTCGATGAACGTGCTGGTGAAGAAGGCGTCGCCGTCGGCGTTGAAGACCACGTCCACCGGATTGTCCATGCCGCCGGTCATCACCGACTCCATGGCCGAACCATCGGGGCGCGCCCGGAAGATGTGGGACGCCTTGTCCTGATGGACGGTGCCGGTGAAGCCATTGGTCCAGCGGACGGGTTCGAAGGCGCCCTTGGTCCAGTAGATCAGGCCGTCGGGCCCGGCGTAGGGTCCATGAACCTCATTGCCGCAATGGGTCGACGGATGCCCCACGTTCCACCACTCGTCACGCCGGTCGGCCCGGCCGTCGCCGTCGGCATCGGTGAGTTTCCAGATGGCCGGAGTGCCGCCCACATACACCGAGCCCTGATGCCACAAGATGCCCTGGAGCATGGGCAATTTGTCGGCGAACACCATCGACCGGTCGTAGCGGCCGTCGCCATCGGTGTCTTCGAGCCGGATCACCCGCCATTGCGGGTTCTTGGCCTGGGTGGCCGGCGGTTCGGTGGAGCCGCTGGAATCCGTGACGTACAGGCGGCCCCGGTCATCGAGCGATCCATTCACGGGCCGTGCGACCTGATCGGTCGTGGCCACGGCCTCGATCTGGAAGCCTTCGGGCAGGGCGAAGGTGTGGGTGCCGATCGTCCGCGGGGTGGCACCCAGGGAAACGGGGGCGAGGGGAAGGGCCAGACCGAGACCTATGCCGAGCCAAAGAACCGATCCGGAGCCTGCGAACAGCGATGTCATGGGAGGAGGGAGCAAATCGGAAGGGGTGGGTCCGGCATTGACGCCGGACAGGCGGTCGGTCGAAACCCGCGGATGCCGCTACCCGCCCGGGGTCTCGGCCTTGGCGATCTTGCGCGCGTAGGGTGAATGGAGGTTGAAGTAGATCCCGCACAGGGGCTTGGCCCCGGAACTCTCGCTGAGGATGACCGTCACCTGCCGGTTCAGGGCGATGCCGTGTTTCAGGCCCGGGGCCCGGTTCTGGAAGGCCTGGATGGCCTTCTCGAGCAGCGACCGCAGGGCCGACTCCGTCTCATCGGGCACCTGCTCGATGCAGACGATGTGCCTCTCGTAGCTTCGCAGGGCCGCCTTCAGTTCGGTTGCGAACAGTTCCACGGTCAGCGTTTCGCGAGGAGAGGTGTCGGACATGGGCGTTCGGGAAGGGACGGTGACGCCTCGAGCGGACGGTGAAAAGCCTCTTCGCGACGGGCTCAGGCCATGAGATCACGGACCACCTTCCCGTGGACGTCGGTCAACCGGAAATCGCGGCCGGCGTGGCGGTAGGTGAACTTCTCGTGATCGAAGCCGAGCAGCGCCAGCAGGGTGGCGTGGAGGTCGTGCACATGCACCGGGTTCTCGGCGGCGGCGAATCCGAACTCGTCGGTGGCCCCGTACACGGTGCCGCCCTTCACGCCGCCGCCGGCCAGCCACATCGTGAACCCGTGGTTGTTGTGGTCGCGGCCGTTGATCTTGCCGGAGTTGGCGCCCGGGGTGGGCAGTTCCACCGTGGGGGTCCGACCGAACTCGCCGCCCCAGATGACCAGCGTGTCCTCGAGCATGCCCCGTTGCTTGAGGTCGGTGAGCAGTCCGGCGATGGCCTGGTCGCTCTCGCGGGCCAGCTTGCGGTGGTTCACCTCGAGGTCGTCATGGTTGTCCCACGGTTGACCGGCCCCGTGCCAGACCTGCACGAAGCGCACGCCACGTTCGACGAGGCGACGGGCGATGAGCAGTTGGCGGGACTGGGTGCCCTCGCCGTAGAGCTTCCGCACCGACTCCGGTTCGCGCTGGATGTCGAAGGCGTCGGCCGCATCCATCTGCATGCGATAGGCCAGTTCGAAGCTCTGGATGCGGGCCTCGAGCTGCGGGTCGGCGGTGCGCGCCTTCCGGTGTTCCTCGTTCAGCTTGCGCAGGAGGGCCAATTGCCCCTTCTGGGATTCCGGAGAGGTGCGGGCGTTGTTGATGTTCTCGATGAGCTTCTCGATCCGCGTGTGCTTGGTGTCGATGTAGGTGCCCTGATACACCCCGGGCAGGAAGCCGCTCTGCCAGTTCTGCGATTCCTGGATGGGATAGCCGCCGGGACACATCACCACGAAGCCGGGCATGTTCTGGTTGTCGCTACCCAGACCGTAGGTCACCCAGGAACCGAAGCTGGGCCGCACTTGGCGGGCCTCGCCGCAATTCATCAGCAGGAGCGACGGCTCATGGTTCGGCACGTCGGCCTTCATGGAGCGGATGACGCACAGGTCGTCGACGCAAGCCGCCGTCTTCTCGAAGAGTTCGCTGACCTCGATGCCGCTTTGACCGTATTTCTTGAAGCGGAAGGGCGAACGCCAGGCCGCGCCGGTCTTGCGTTCGGTGTTGTGATGGATGGGGATCTCCTTGCCGTGCCAGCGGTCGAGCGAGGGCTTGGGATCGAAGGTGTCGACGTGGGAGGGGCCGCCGTTGGCGAAGATGTGGATCACCCGCTTGGCCCGGCCCAGGAATTGGGGCGCTTTGGGCGTCAGGGGATTCAGCGAACCGGTCTCTGCCCGAATCTGCGGCGTCATCAGGCCGACCGATCCGAGGAGCGAGGTGAGAGCGACCGATCCCATGCCCATGCCGCAGCAGCGCAGGAATTCCCGGCGGGGCAGGGACTCGGTCTCCGGCGGATTGGAAGGCTTCGGAATCACAGTGCCTCTTGTTGACGTCCAACCTACGACGAATGTTCGGGGGTGCCACCAGGAAAACCGGTGGGACCGTCGGGCTGTCCGGGCGGACTTCGCCGACCGCGGAGCGGGTGGCGGAACGGCCCTTGCCAAAGCCGACCCCGTCCGCGACAAACCCTCCCACGTGGTGCCCAGCCCCGCTTCTCCCAACCCCGGCCCGGTGATTCCCCTGGATTCGCCCCGTCGTCGTCGCCTGCCACCCCTGCTGCGACGGGCCTGGTACAGTCTCAACCAGACCTTCCGTCGGAGGATCGCACACACCGGGGTCACGCCCGACCAGTTCACCGCCCTGCGGACGCTCCTCGAAGGCGATCCCCGGGGCATGACCCAGCGGAACCTGACCGAGGCCATGTCGAGCGACCCCAACACGGTGGCCTCGCTGCTCGAGCGAATGGAGGAGGCCGGTTGGGTCGAGCGCAGGCCGCACGAGAGCGACCGCCGTGCCTATCGCATCCGCCTGTTGCCCTCGGGGCATGAAAAATACACCGAGGTCCGGGACCTGGCCGTGGGACTGCAGTCCGACGTGCTCGCCGACCTTCCCGAATCGGAGCGCGAACGTTTCCTGGAGCAATTGGAGGTCGTCGCGCAGGCCTGTCGCCGGGTTGCCGAAGCCTCCGCCAAGATGCCCACCCGTTGACCTCATGGAACCCGCGGAACCCATGCCCAACGGGACACCGGAGCCGAGGGTGCCACCCCTTCTGGAGGCGCCCCCGGTGATCCCGGCCCCCTCCGGCATTCCGCCGGTCCTGGAGGGCCCGCGGTCGACGGCGCCCCTTCCGATCCGGCCGCGCTGGCGTTCCGTGGCCTTCCTGTTGTGGGCGGGGTTCTATCCGTTGGTGGTCGGGGCCCTGGGGGCATGGCTCCACCGGGACATGCCCTCCCGGGGGCCGGCGTTGCCGTCGACGGTGACGGGATTGATCGCCGTCTGTGTCGAGAGCCTGGCGGTCTTCGCCGTGATCTTCGGAATCGGAGCGTGGTTGGGCCGACCGACCCGCCGTGAATTGTTCTGGAGCCCGATGCGCTTCCGGGATTGGTGCTGGGGGGCGCTCTGGTCGATCGGAGTGCGGATGGGTGCCGTGGTCATGGTGTACGGGGCGTTGATCCCGTTCTGGCTGGCCGAAAGCCTGCGCTCCGGAAACGCGGGTGGCGACGCCTCGCAGGTCTCGATGGAGGAGCGCTTCCAACAATTCCGTCCGAAGCTGGAATCGCTGCTCGAATTCGAGGCTCTGGGCGATCCGGTCTACCTGTTGTTCGCGGTCACCCTCCTGAGCTTCGTCACCGCGGGCCTGCGCGAGGAACTCTGGCGCGCCGGATTCATGGCCGCCGTGCGCGACCTCCTGCCCCGTTCGTGGTGGATCCCGCGCCCGAGGGGGCCTGCCGAGGGATGGTGGCGGTGGCAGGTGCGCCGACTGGGTCCCACCGTGCTGGTGGCGTTCATGGCCGCCGTGGTCTTCGGCCTCGGGCATCTTCCCCAGGGCCCCGGCGGCGTGATCCTGACCGGCGTGGTGGGTTTCATCCTGGCGATGGTGATGATCGGCCACCGGTCCCTGTGGGCGGCGGTCATCGCGCACGGTTTCTTCGATGCGAGCACCTTCGTGCTCCTGGCGGTCATCGTCCGGAACAAGGAGGCGATCCAGCGCATGGCCCCCGACCTCCTGAAGCAACTGGGGATGTGAGAAGTCGGGTCGGCCGTGGCCGCCGTCACAAGTCCGTTCCGGGGGTCAGCCGAGGGTCGTCATCAGGACCTCGGCGAGGCGGTTCGAGGCCTTCCGGGCGTCGTTGCCGAGACGGATGAGCCCGGGGAGCGTCCATGGCGACCGCAGGATCTCGAGGGCCAGTCGACCGGGATGGAGGGCCTTGTCGTCGGTGTACACCCGGTTGAAGTCGAGCGGCAGGTCGCCGTGGGCCGTGTCCGAGACCGAACGCACCGTCGCCGAGGGGACGCCGCGGGAACGCGCCAGATCGCGCAGGGGCGCCGATTCCATGTCGACGAGATCGGCCAGCGTCTCCGCCCGAAGCCGGGTCTTTTCCGAGCGGGTGACGACCACCCGGTCCAGGGTCAGCATCCTTCCTGGGCGCGATACCGAGGCCTGAAGGCGATCGGCATAAGGGAAGCCGTCGTCGGCCTGGTGGAAGACCGCGCCGACGCCGGCCTCCGGATTCAGGGCTCCGGCGACCCCGCAGGTGAGGACCCGTCCCGGGCGCGTGGTCTCGAGCGCGATCCCACCGCTGCGCACCGCATTCGCGGGGCCCATGCCCGTCACCCAGACCTCGAGGCCCCGCATGGCGAACCGTTGCAGGGCGGCGCGGGGGTGGGGCAGGCGGGTCGGTTTCAGGGACCACCCGCGACTTCGACCGAGGTCGAGGAAGGGTGCCGCCTCCCGGGGCAGCGCGAAGAAAAGCAGGGTCGGTTCCACGGTCAGTTGAAGGCGATGTCGTCCGGCGCATCCGCAAGGATCCGTTCCTGCCAGCGGGTGCGTTGTCTGAGCAGTCGTTGCCAGAGCTCCTCGGGCGGGATGTCGAAGACGAGCTGAAGGTCGGCCGGTGCGGTCAGCCAACTGTTCTGGCGCATCTCGTCGTCGAGTTGACCGGGGGCCCATCCGGCGTAGCCCGAGAACACCTTCAATCGAAGACCGGGTGAGCCCGAGTTCATCAACTCCTGGAGCTCCTCGATCTGGTGGCCGACCGTGAGTTGAGGCAGGACGTTGCCGAGCAGATGTCCGGGATTGCCATGGAGGTAGCTCAGCGCCGTGGGTTGAACGGGACCGCCGTCGAAGAGCCGGACGCCCCGGAAGGGGGCCGGAACCTCGCCCGGCAGCGAATCCTCCAGAAGCAGGCTTCCCGGTCGCGTCAGCACCAGACCGAGCGCCCCCTCGGGCGTGTGTTCGCAGACCAGCACCACGGATCGATGGAAGCAGGAGCCACCGAGTCCGCCCCCGTCCAGGAGGAACAGCCCCTGGAGGGTCTTGAAGGGTTTCTTGGCTGGCTTGGGCATGACCCGCTCGGAGCCCGGTCCCGGGATCCATCGAATCCCGGTGGCGGGAATGCGTCCCGGGAACACGACGGCAGGGTGGGGCAAATCAGGATCGGCAACAATCGTGGAAGCACACCGGGGATTGTCCGGGAGGCCCCGCCTTTGGGCCGTCTTCCGCCCCCATTCAGCGGGGCCAGCGTGCGCCACGGGTCAGGGTGCGGATGCGCACGAGCTTGCTGTCGGCGGTGATGTACAGGGTCCGACCGTCGTTGCCCCAGGCGCAGTTGGCCGTTGCCTCGCCGGTGTTGAGCACCCCCAGCAGCTTTGCCTCGGGCGAGATCACCAGAATGCCGCCCGGGCCGCTCGTCCAAAGGTTGCCCCGCTCGTCGACCTTCAAGCCATCCGGCAGCCCCTTATTGCCGGCCACCCGGGGCGTGGCATCGAAGAACAGGCGACCTTCGCCCACCGTGCCATCGGGCAGCACCGGGAAGGCGGTGATGGTGGCGGCCTTGGAGTCCGACTGGTTCACGTAGAGGGTCTTCTCGTCCGGTGACAGGGCGATGCCGTTGGGGAAGTCGAGCTTTCGGGAGAGAAGGACGACCTCACCCGAGGGACGTCGCAGGTAGACGCCGTTGAACATCAGCTCCTTGAGCGGGCTGTTGTTCATGCCGTCGAGGCCGTAGGGGGGATCGGTGAAGTAGAGGTTGCCGTTGGAGGCCAGGCACAGGTCGTTGGGCGAATTGAACCGTCGGCCCTGATAGAGTTCGGCCAGCGGGGTGAAGCTGCCGTCCGGGTTCAGCCGGGCGATCTGGCGGTTGCCGTGCTGGCAGAGGATCAGCCGCTCTCCCCGGTCGGTGGTCAATCCGTTGGAACCCTGTTCACGGAACTTCAGGGCATGGCCGGAGTACCCGCTCGGGTTCAGGGCCACGCTGAGACCCTCCTTCTCGCTCCAGCGGTACACCTTGTTGACCGGCACATCCGAGAAGAGCAGTTCCTGGTTCTTGCGTATCCAGACGGGTCCCTCGGACCAGTCGAAGCCTTCAGCGAGCAGTTCCATCCCGGTGCCGGGCGCGACCAGCGCGTCGAATTCCGGAGCCAGGCGTTCCACCCGGCCGGTCGTCGCGTACCTGGGCGCGGGCTTGGTGGGCTTGAGGGCCGACGCGGCCAATTCGGGGCGGGCGGCCTGAAGGTGGGTGTGGCCCAACAAGGTTGCGGCAAGGCAGTACGCAAGCGTCCGGGACAGATTCGGCTTCATGGTGTGGGTGCAGTGGTACCGGTTCTGGTGCCCCGAATCAATCCGCAGGTGGACCGCAGGGCTGCGGCAGGATGGCCGCAGTCAGGAGGGGCTCCGATCGGCCTCGTCCGGGGTGCCCAGCAGGTACAATCCGGGGAAGTTCATGCAATGGTTGGCATCCTCCATCCCGTAGCCGGCGAACCATTCGGGGCCCTCGTGGCGGAAGGCGCTCCAGCGGGGTTGGTGACGGCTGTCGTGCCGGATGCGGTGAACACAGACGGCGGTGGCCACCTCGGCGGCGCCGAGTTCTTCGAGGCGTCGGGTGAGCGCCTCGAGCGTGCGCCCGCTGTCGCAGATGTCATCGACCACGAGGACATGTCGTCCCGCGATGGAGCCCGGGTCGTCGAGGCCCACTTCGACCGTCGAGGCGGCGACGCCGTTGACGTTGGCCTCATACGAACGGCACCGGCAGAACGCCGGTTCGACGGTGATCGGGCAGGCCATCAGCAGGTCGGAGAAGAAGAAGACCCCGCCCCGCAGGACGCACAGAGCCAGCGCCTGTCGCCCGCTTCGGGACCGTGCCGCCTCGGCCCAGGGCCCGAGGTTCATCCCCAGTTGATTCACCTCACGACGGACCTCTGCGGCACTGGCGAACGGAATCCAGTGATCCGGGATCCGGCGGAGCGAGGTGCGGGAATCATGGGTGTGTTTCAAGGGATCCGGGGCGAGGGGGCGGCGTGCGGGACCACAGGTGATGCGTTGGGGGGAGCTCAGGGTTTTGCCGGGTTCGGGTTCTTCGCCCGGGCCAGGGCCCTGGCCTCGACATAGTTGCCCCAGCAATGGGCAAGACTGCCCTTGGCACCGGCCCAGTCGACCCGACCCATCGGCAGGTAGAGGGCGAGCTTGGCCGCTCGGATGACGATTCCGGAGAGGCTCGGTCGATGCGGTTCGAAGAACCGGGCCATCGCGCGGTAGTCGACCCGACCCTTCCGATAGAAGGCCCGCATCGATCGACGGTTCCGGTAGTGCACCCGGGCCGCATGCACCGCGGCGACGGTTTCACCGGCCTTCAGCGCGTCGAAGTACCACTGCAGATCCTCACCGCCACCGATCACTTCGTCGAAAGGTCTTCGGATCCAGGCGCTGCGGCGATAGAGGCTGTTGGGATTGCCCGCGCCGAAGCCGAAACCCCGGCGCAGGTCGTCGCCCTCGAAGTAGGTGATGCCGCCACTCAGGGCCGCGTCGAATTCGCCCAGGATCGGTCCCACCGCGGCCGTCACCGGATCCGGGAACCGTCCGATGGCCCGCCGGTAGGAGTCCAGGAACCCGGGATCGGCCGGGATGGTGTGCGCGCTGAGGCTCAACACCCAGTCGTGTCGGGCGGCCGCGAAACCGCGGTTCAGGGCCCGGCCGTAGGTGAAGTCCTCTTTGCGGATGGGCACGATCTCCGCTCCGTGATGGCGGGCCAGATCCACGGTGCCGTCGGTGGAGCCGGAATCGACCACGATGAGTTGGTCGATGCCGGAGCGGTCGAGTCCGGCCAGCACCGTGCCGAGGGTCTCGGCGGCATCCAGGGTCCGGATGACGATGCTGATGGGCGGGGGCGACATGCGAAACTGTGGGACCGAACCTGGCAGAATGCGACCCCCGCTGAAAGACCGGAGAGGGGCTTCCGGCGGTGATCGGATGCGGCCCCTTCGGTCCGCGCAAGAGGGTTGCTCCGGCGGTTCAAGGTCGGTCCCACCCTGCAGGGCCGAAGCGGGCATCGCCCCTTCCCCCAGCGCGATCTTGCCGATCGGAGGGCCCCCGGATTAACCTCCGAAAGACTTCACTCAGGGCCACCCCATGCGTTGCGACACCACCGATCCCGACCTGATGAGTCGCGTCCGAAGGACCGACGACGAGGCCGCCTGGAACCGGTTCGTCGAATTCTATCGGCCACCCATCCTCGAACATTGCAGGGGCTACGGCCTCACCGGCGAGCAATCCGAGGAGGTGGCCCAGGAGTGCTTCATCATCTGTTTCCGGTACCTTCCTACCTTCGAGTACCGCGAGACGGTGGGTCGCTTCAGGTCCTGGCTGAACCTCACCGTCAACCAGCAGATCGGGAAATGCTTCCGGTCCCGGGTCCGGGACGAGCGGCTCAAGCGCCGTTACGCGGACATGCTCGAGGAGCTGGCCGACCCTTCCTTGGCGGCCTCGCGCGAACCCTCCGGTCACGACTACGAGTTGCTCTCGATGGCGTTCCAGAGGGTCAAGGCCGCGGTGCGTCCCCAGCACTGGCAGTTGTTCGAGGCGTTCGTCCTGCACGGGATGTCCGCCACCGAGGTGGCCCGTCAGATCGGGGTCAGCCCCGTGCTGGTGCGGGTCAGCGCATTCCGGATCCGCAATCGCATCCGTCAGCAATGGAAGGTGCTCCAGCATGGCCCCTTCTGAGGCGGTCACCGAACCGCCACTGCCCCGGGAGTTGCTGTCGGTGATCGGGGTGAACCCGGCGATCCGACGTCTTTCCGACCGATCCCATCGGCAGGTTTACCTGATCCAGGAATCGTCCGGCACGTTCCGGGTGTTCAAGATCCTGCGTCACCAGTCCCCGGCCGATCTGACCCGCTTCGACGAGGTCCGGCGTCGTCTCCGCGAGGTTCCGCGATGCCCGTGGATCCTGTCGGTCCTGGCCCATGGCACCGCGGCGGAGGGCGGTGTCGCCTGGGAGGAGTTGGAGTTGGTCGATCATGCGGATCCCGGGCCTTTTTCGCTGGAAAGCTATTCTCCCGAAATGCTGCGCATGGCGGGCGTGGGCGACGAGTCCGGCCGTGTGGAGAGGGTCGCATCGGTCGGCCTCGAATTGATGCGCGCCCTCGAACACCTCTCGAATGCCGGTCTGGTCCACGGCGATGTCAAACCTTCCAACGTCTTCCGCCACCGATCGAAGTGGGTGCTGGGCGACTTCGATTCGATGGTTCCGGTCGACGCTCGGGTGCCATTGACCACCTCCACCGAGGGCTATCGGCCTCCCGGGGGCGGACGAGGGGTGGAGTGCGACACCTATGCATTGGGCAAGCTGCTCTACGAGCTTTGGACCGGCAACGACCGTCTGGAATATCCCAACCTGCCCGCGGGCCGGTTGTCCCGGAACCGATGGGCCCGGGGCGAGCGCTTGCTCAACGACCTGATCAACGCGCTCTGCTCGCCGGTCGGTCTCCAACGCCTCTCCGACCTGGGGTTGATCCGATCGGTGTTGATGGCCCTGGTCTCCGGCTCCGAGCAGGACCAGATCCGCGCCGATCGCTGGATCTCCCGACGCGGTGTCTCCCGCCGATGGCCGTGGATGTTCGGGGCGGGATCCCTGGTGTCGGTCGGGATCCTGTCTTGGTTCCTGGTGTCGGCATCCCCCGATCTCCCAACGGTTCGATTCCAGGGAGAGCCGTGGGTGGTGGAGAGTTACCGGCATCCGGAGGGGGAGAACGATGGGCATGTGAGTCTGGCGAGCCTCGGCGAAGCGCCCGCCCTGATGCTGTTCAACACCCACATCACACGGGACCGACCGCTCGCGGTGGGCGATCGGGTCGAATTGGGACTGCGCAAGGAGGCTTGGCGCGGTCATGTGGGCGTCTATCTGTCGCCACGACCGCATCACCTTGAACCGCAGGCCGCATTCGGTCATCGGGAGCACTTCGGGAGACTCCCGCATCACCTGTTCTTCCACGTCGATGGGGACGAACTGGTCGCACCCACCGCCCACGACCGGGGCGTTCCTGTCGGCCTCTCCGCCGATGCGTGGCACCCTCTGGTGCGGACCAACACGCTGCAGACCCATTGGCTCTCCATGACCGTGGGCGAGCGGGAGGTCGAGTGGTCGGTCCAATGTGCCGGCCTGGAGATCGCCCGGGGTCGGATCCCCAGGGTCTACGAACCCTGCTATCTCGGGATCTATGTCTACGACAACACCCTGTGCTACCTCCGCTGGGTGAAGATCCATCCCGGTCCTGCCGATGGGAAGCGGTGATGATCGTTCCTGCGGGTGGTTTCGCATGCCTCGCCGAGGTTGCGCCCCGGCGGAAACCGGTTTTCTATCCGACCCAAGGAATGAGCGACCAACTCGACACCCACCAGAAGGCCCTCCAGATCAACCTCGATCCGACCAAGTACGGCGTGTTCGCCGAGATCGGCGCGGGGCAGGAGGTCGCGCGCTGGTTCTTCCGGGTCGGTGGGGCCAGCGGCACCATCGCCAAGACCATCTCCGCGTACGACATGACGGTCAGCGACGCGATCTACGGGCAGAGCGACCGGTATGTGAGCCGCAAGCGCTTGCTGGCCATGCTCGACCACGAGTACCCCCTGCTGGTGGAGCGCCTGAAGGGCCAGCGGGGCGCGACCACCAAGTTCTTCGCCTTCGCCACCACCGTGGCGGCCAAGAGCTTCCAGCGGAAGGACGAGACCCACGGGTGGATGGGCATCCGGTTCCAGAGCGAGCCGGGTTCCGAGCCGAGCGACATCCTGCTGCACGTGGCGATGTGGGACCGCGACAGCCTCCAGCAGGCCGAGGCCATCGGCATCCTGGGGGTGAACCTCATCCACGCGGCGATGTACCTGAACTGGCATCCCGAGGCCATCGTCAACGCCCTCCTCGACAGCCTCTCCATCGAGCGCATCGAGGTCGACATGATCGAGTTCCGGGGCAAGGAGTTCGCCTCGGTCGACAACCGGTTGCTGGCCCTCCAGTTGGTCGAGAAGGGGCTCACCAATGCGGCGATGTTCATGCCCGACGGACGCATCGTCCAACCGGCCGACGCGCTCTACAAGAAGAGCATCCTGGTCGAGCGCGGCTCGTTCCGCCCCGTCACCCATGTCACGGTGGACATGCTCCGCTACGCCCAGGCGCAGTTCGTCCAGGAGCCCAATGTCGACGGCAAGAACCTCGTCGTGCTCATGGAGATGACCCTCAAGAACCTCAGTTCCGAGGGCCGCATCGATCACCAGGACTTCCTCGACCGGGTGGACATGCTTGCGACGCTCGGCCACCCGGTGTTGATCTCCAACTACGGCGAGTTCCATCGCCTGGCGGCCTACCTCCACCGGTTCACCAAGAACCCGGTGGGCTTCGTCATGGGCATCCCCACATTGAAGGAGTTGTTCGAGGAGCGGTACTACGCCGGGCTGGCGGGCGGCATCCTCGAGAGCTTCGGTCGGATGTTCAAAAACGACCTGAAGCTCTTCGTGTATCCCTACAAGGACCCGGAGAGCGGCGCGATCATCACGGCGGGCAACCTCCGCGTGGCACCGCACCTGAGGCACCTGTACCTGTTCTTGATGGAAAACTTCTTCATCCAGGGCCTGCGCGATGTGAACGAGGCCAACATGACCGTCATGAGCCGCAACGTGCTCAAGATGCTGCAGAACAACGAGCCCGGCTGGGAGCCCATGGTCCCCAACGAGGTGGCCGCCCTCATCAAGCAGCGACACCTGCTGGGTTACAAGGGGTAGGCGATCGGGGGGCGGTCCGACGATCCCACCCTCCCGGGAGCGTTCGTTGACTTGGCCGGGGTCCGTTCGTAGGTTGGGCGTCCAACGATGATCGCAGGAAAGATTGGAGCCGCCGCCGGTCAGCAACCCTCCTTCCGGGTGGGGGATGAGCGGCTGATCAAGCTCACCGATAGCGCCGGTCGGAAGGTGTCGGGATTGCTGACGAAGCAGGGGCGCCCCCAGGGGGTGCTCCGCGTGTCCGTGGTCGGGGGCGGTTGCTCGGGCCTCCAGTACAAGATGGACCTGCAGGACAAACCCCAGAACCGCGACATCCTCGTGGAGAGCGCGGGCGTCCGTGTGGTGGTGGACCCCAAGAGCGCCCTCTACGTGACCGGCAGCGAGTTGGACTACCTGGATGCGCTCCAGGAGGGCGGCTTCAAGGTGAAGAACCCCAACGCGGCCACCAGTTGTTCCTGCGGCGAGAGCTTCAGCGCCTGAGATCGACCTCTCCGGATTCCATGCCGGATGTCATGCCGGACCAACCGCCCATGCCGGAGACCTCCCAGCCCATCGTCCGGATCCGCGACCTCTTCAAGGTCTATCGCCAGGGCGACATCGATGTCACCGCGCTGAACGGCGTCTCCCTCGACATCTCTCCGGGCGAGTTCGTGGTGCTCATGGGACCGTCGGGTTCGGGCAAATCGACGCTCCTGCACATCCTGGCGGGCATCGACACCGCCAGCCGGGGCTCGGTCGAGGTGCAGGGGGTGAACGTCGCGGGGTTGAACGAGTCGGAACTGGCCGACTGGCGGAACCAGAACGTCGGCTTCGTCTTCCAGAGCTTCAACCTCATCCCGGTCCTGACGGCCTACGAGAACGTCGAGCTGCCCCTGTTGCTCACGGCGTTGTCCCGGGCCGAGCGGCGGCGCCAGGTCGAGACCGCGCTCGAGCTGGTGGGTCTGGCCGACCGGGGGCATCACCGGCCCGACCAGATGTCCGGCGGCCAGCAGCAGCGGGCGGCCATCGCCCGGGCCATCGCGACCGACCCGACCCTCATCATCGCCGACGAGCCCACGGGCAACCTCGATTCCAAGTCGGCGGCCGACGTGCTGGGCATCCTCCAATCGCTGGCCCGCGACGCCGGCAAGACGGTGGTCATGGTCACCCACGACCCGAAGGCGGCGGGCTACGGCACGCGCAGCCTGCACCTCGAGAAGGGTGGATTCGTGGCATGAAGCCGGCCGAGCCCAGCGGCCCGCCGGCGGCCCCTCCGCGGCACCCTCGGGCGTCGGGCATCACCATCCCGGGCTTCGTCCTCAAGAACGCGCTGCGCAACGGGCGTCGGGCGCTGTTGACCATCCTCAGCGTGGCCATGAGCTGCGCGCTCCTGGTGACGCTGCTGACGCTGCAGCGCGAACTGACCGTGCCGCCCGAGAGCGAGTCGGCCTCCTTCCGCATCATCGCCCGCAACAAGGTCTCCCTGGCCCAGCCGCTGCCGGCCCGCCAGCGATCGACCATCGAGAAGATCCCGGGCGTGCGACAGGTCTCGCCGTTCACCTATTTCGGCGGCCTGTTCCGGGAGGAGACCGTCACCAGTTGGGCGCAGTTCGCCGTCGATCCGGCCCGGTTCCGCGAACTGATCCTGGAGGGCAAGATCACCGAGGGTACCTACGATGCCTGGGTGAGGGACCGCAACTCCTGCCTGATGGGGGCCGACACGATGCGCCGCTACGGCCTCAAGCTGGGGGATTCGTTGCGGTTCCGTGGCACGTTCTACCCGGTGGACCTGCAGCTCACCATCGCCGCGGTGTACTCCGGGACCGTCGACGACCGGAACTGCTTCTTCCACCACGCGCTGCTCGACCAGTTGATGGACGACTGGGGCATGGTGGGCACCTGGTACCTCATCGCCGACTCGGCCGATGCGGTGGATGGCGTCCTGGAGCGGGTCAACGCCGCCTTCGAGAACACCTCGGCCGAGGTGCGCGCCGAGACCGAGCGGGCCTTCCAGCTCGGGTTCATCAGCATGATCGGCAATGTGAAGCTCCTCTTCGGCAGCATCAGCGCGGTCGTGGTGTTCACGCTCATCCTCGTGTGCGTGAGCACCATGAGCATGGCGATCCGCGAACGGTTCCGGGAACTGGCGGTGCTGAAGGCCCTGGGATTCCGCCGCCACGAACTCTTCGCGTTCATCCTGGCCGAGAGCTTCGGTCTGTCCATGCTCGGTGCCGTGGTCGGCATCGGTGGCGCCTGGTTGTTCTGGTCGACCATCAACCTGCAGCAGCTCACCCAGGGCTTCCTCGTGTATTTCGAGGTCACCCCCCGGATCATGGCCACCGGCGGGATCGTCGCGGCGCTGCTGGGCATCCTCGCGGCCATCGGGCCGTCGATCTCGGTGGCCCGCACGAGCGTCGTGGCGGGATTGAAGACCCTCGACTAGCCCTCCTATCCCCATGGCGCTCCCGTTGAAATACAACTTCCGCAACGTGCTGATCCGGTGGCGTACGACGCTGTTCACGGTGGCCGGGGTCGCCGCGGTGGTTTCGGTGGTCATCCTGCTCAAGGCCCTGGCCAAGGGCATCGAGGCCAGCAGCGCCCGCACCGGCGAACCGGGCAACCTGCTGGTCGTCCGCAAGGGATCGCAGGCCGAGTCCGGCAGTCTCGTCACGCGCGACCAGTTCCGGACGCTCCAGTTCTTCGAGGAGATCGACCGCAACGCCTCGGGCCAACCGGTGGTCTCGGCCGAGTTGGTGATGATCATCAACGCCCCGCGGCGCGGTGGGTCCGGTTCGGCCAACACGCTGATCCGCGGGGTGACGCCCCGGGGCCTGGAGCTGCGGCCGAAGGTGCGGTTGGTCGAGGGCCGTTGGTTCGACCCCGGGCAGCGCGAGGTGACCGTGTCGCGGAAGTTGGCCGACCGCTTCGAGGGTTTCGAGGTGGGCGGGGTCCTCAAGGCCGGTCCGGATCGCCTGAAGGTCGTGGGCCTGTTCGAGGCCGGGGGCAGCGCCTTCGATTCCGAGGCCTGGATGGACGCCGACGAGGCGCGTGCCATCTTCGACCGCTCCGAGATGTACTCCAGCATCCTGCTGCGGCCCCGGGACGAGGCGGCGATGCGGTCGCTCACCAACCGCATCGCCCAGGACAAGCGCCTGGGGCTGCGAGCCGAACCGGAGACCGAATACTACTCCAAGCAGACGGCCACGGCGGTACCGTTCAACATCCTGGCCGGGCTCCTGGGCGCGGCGATGTCGGTGGGCGCGGTCTTCGCGGCGATGAACACCATGTACGCCAACGTCGCCTCGCGCACCCGCGAGATCGGCACCCTGCGCGTGCTGGGCTATTCGCGGGGCGCGGTGGTGGTCTGCTTCCTGATCGAGGGGGTTCTCCTGTCGGGACTGGGGGGGCTGCTGGGTTGTGCGTTGTCGTTGGGGGTCTACACGTACGTGGTCGCGCGCGGCCTGACCTTCGGCACGATGGACTTCCAGTCCTTCGCAGAGACGGTGTACCAGTTCCGCGTGACCCCCGATCTGATGCTGCTCGGTCTGGCCTTCTCGGTGGTCATCGGACTGGTCGGGAGCCTCCTGCCCGCGGTGCGGGCCTCCCGCTTGCCGGTGATCGCCGCCCTCAAATCCCTGTGACCGCCCATGAGTGACGAACGTCTCGAACGCCTCCGGATCGCCTCCCACCAGAAGCGTCGATCCGTGCTTCCGACCGTGCTGATCATCGGCTCGATCATCGGGTTGACCGGGGCGATCGCCTGGTGGGCCATCCCGCGGGCCAGCGACGACGTTCGTTCCGGGATGAAGTCCGGATCCAAGGGTTCGGCCGAGACCCGGTCGGCGGACTCGTCGGCGAAGGCCGGCGCGGCCAAGCCTTCGGACCGCTCCGGATCGGTCTCGACCAACTCCGTCGGGGCGTCCACCGGCGCCGCTGCGGAACGGAGCCCGGGTCCGGTCTCCGGATCGTTGCTGACGGTCTCGGGGTACATCATCGCGCGGGAGCGCATCGAGATCAGTCCGCGCTTCATGGGCGTGGTCGAATGGATCGGAGTCAAGAAGGGCGATGCCGTGACCAACGGCCAGGTGGTGGTCCGGCTTGACGATACCGAATATCGCGCCCGTCTGGCCGAGAACGACGGTGCGCTGGCCGTCGCAGAGGTGGCGCTGGAGCGGGCTCGGGTGGATCTCCGGCGTGCCGAGCCCCTGGTCTCGGAGCGGGTGGAGACCCAAAAGGCGCTCGACGACGCCCGGTTGGCGGTGCGCAGTGCCGAGGCCCAGCGGACCCAGGTCTTGGGTGCCCGCAAGAGCATCGAGACCGTGCTCGAGTGGTGCATCATCCGCTCGCCGGTGACCGGCGTGGTGCTGGAGAAGCTCGTCGATCCCGGTGAACTGGTGACACCCCAGACCTTCGGTGGCACCCGGGGTCCGAGTTCCTCATTGGTGGCCGTGGCCAATCTCCAGGACCTCCAGGTCGAGGTGGACATCGACGAATCCAAGCTGGCCCGGGTGTCGCTGGGGCAGGGATGCGTGATCGCCCCGGTGTCGTACCCCGACAAGCGCTATCGGGGCCGCGTTGCGGAGATCGCTCCCGAGGCCAACCGGGCGAAGGGGACGGTGCAGGTCAAGGTGCAGATCCTGGAGCCCGACCGCTTCCTGACACCCGAGCTGAGCGCCACGGTCGATTTTCTTGGGCCTGGTCAGTGATGAGGGCAGCGGGTCGGACCCTCGCGCGCAGGAAAGCTCGAACGAGGATCGGCGTTCGTGCGGTGCGCGAGGGGATGGGGTGATCGCTTCCAGAGCTCGCTCTGGTTCAACCCGCTGCTGGCGGGGTGGAATAGGTTTCACGGGTGGAACGGAAGGGAGGGAGTCGCGAGAGGGTTCGGATCAGGATTGCTGACGGGAGTTGTTGAGTTAAACTGGCCAACGACTGGTCGATTTGAACAAGGTCACCCATGGACACCATGACTGCTTTCGAGGCCAAGACCCGCTTTGGCGAGTTGTTGGAACGCGTGGCTCGCGGGGAGGAGATCGTCATCACCCGCCACGAAAAGCCGGTGGCCCGCATCGTTCCCGAAGGCCGGCCGAGCCTGACCCAGATCCAACAGGCCGTGTCGGCCCTCGGGCAACTGCGACGTCAGGTGGGCGCTCGGGGCCGAGGCCGAACCCGGCTCTCCGATGCGGAGGTCCGCTCGGCGATCGAGGAGGGGCGACGCTGATGGACCGGTTGATCGTGGATGCCTCGATGGCCATCGCCTGGGTGCATCCGGGGCAGGCGACCGCGGAGTCCGACCTGCTGCTGGAGAACATCGGTCGGGGAACAAGAGTGGTTGTGCCGGCGCTGTGGTTCGTCGAGGTGTCGAATGCGCTCCTGGTGCTGGAGCGGCGGGGCAAGTTGACGGGCGAGGAGCGGGCGGTGGCCCTGGAGGCCTTGCAATCCCTCGCCTTCGAGGTCGACCACGAGATGTCCGCCCTGGCATTCACCCGCCTATCCCGTCTGGCGACGGAGTTGTCCTTGAGTGTCCATGATGCCGTGTACCTCGAGTTGGCCCAGCGCCTGAAACTGCCCATCGCCTGCAAGGACGGCCCCTTGCGGGAAGCCGCCCGTTCCCGGGGAGTGGCGCTGGTTCCCTGAGGTGCGGCGCGGTCTCCAGAGGGGGGCAGCGGTTCGGGCCCTCGCGCGCAGGAAAGCTCGAACGAGGCTCGGCGTTCGCGCGGTGCGCGAGGGAAGGGGTTGATCGCTTCCAGCGCCCGATCAGGCGCCATCGGCCACCGTTTCAAGGCCGGTGTTCCCATCCGGCATCGGAGGATGGAAGGGATCCCAATCCGTCCGAGGCTCTCGACTTCCCCGGGGGGCGTCGTAAGACTCCGGTCCGAACTCGTATGTCGGAATCCGATCCCACGCCGTCTCCCGCGCCCTCAGACTTCATCCGCGACATCGTCGCGGAGGATCTGCGGACCGGGAAGCATCCGCTCAGCGTCACCCGATTTCCGCCGGAGCCCAACGGCTACCTGCACATCGGTCACGCGAAGTCGATCTGCCTCAACTTCGGCATCGCCCGCGAGACGCAGGGCCGGTGCAACCTGCGGATGGACGATACCAATCCGACCAAGGAGGACGTGGAGTACGTGGAGTCGATCCAGGCCGACGTCGATTGGCTGATCCATGGCTGGGCCGACGACCGGTTGGGTCGCAAGGTGCCCGGCGACGTGAGCGGGACTGCGGTGCTGCCGTCGAAGTCGTCGGGGCGGGCGCTCGAGCCGTTCTTCGCCTCGGATTATTTCGAGCAGATGCTGGCCTTCGCTGTGGAATTGATCCGCCGGGGCAAGGCCTACGTGTGCGACCTGACCCCGGAACAGATGTCGGAGTACCGCGGCGTGCCCGAACGGCCCGGCAAGCCGAGCCCGTGGCGCGATCGTTCCGTGGAGGAGAACCTCGATCTGTTCGAACGCATGCGGAAGGGCGAGTTCGCCGACGGCACCCGCACCCTGCGGGCCCGCATCGACATGGCCTCGCCGAACATCCACCTGCGCGACCCGGCCCTGTACCGCATCCGTCACGCCACGCACCATCGCACGGGAGACCGGTGGTGCCTGTACCCGATGTACGACTACGCCCACCCGATCAGCGATTATCTGGAGGGCATCACCCACTCGATCTGCACGCTCGAATTCGAAATCCATCGGCCCTTCTACGACTGGGTGCTCCAGTCGCTGGACCTGCCCCGCACGTTGCCCCGCCAGATCGAGTTCGCCCGCCTGAGTCTGGGCTACACGGTGATGAGCAAGCGCAAGCTGCTGCAGCTCGTCGAAGAGGGTTTGGTGAGCGGCTGGGATGACCCGCGCATGCCGACCCTGAGCGGTCTGCGGCGTCGGGGCGTTCGGCCCGAGGCGTTGCGCGCCTTCGCCGCCGCCATCGGGGTGACCAAATACAACGGCCTCACCGAGGTGTCGGTGTTCGAGGGCTGCATTCGCGACGACCTGAACCTCGTGGCCCTGCGCCGCTTGGCCGTGCTGCGGCCCATCAAGGTGGTGCTGACCAACATCGCCGAAGGGGAGACCCACTGGTTCGACGCGGTGAACAACCCCTCCCAGCCCGCGCTGGGCACGCGCAAGATCGCCTTCACCCGTGAGCTGTGGATCGATGCCGACGACTTCATGGAAGTGCCGCCGCCGAAGTATTTCCGGCTGCGTCCGGGCGGTGAGGTCCGGCTGAAGTACGCCTGCATCATCCGCTGCGACGAGGTCATCAAGGATGCCTCGGGCGCGGTGGTCGAATTGCGTTGTACCGCCGATCTCGAGACCCGCAGTGGCGGAGCCAACGCCGCTAAGAAGGTGAAGGGAACCATCCATTGGGTGAGCGCCGCCCACGCCATCCGGGCCGAGGTGCGCCTGTACGACCGGTTGTTCACCGAAGAGGAACCCGAGGCCGAGGGCAGGGATTTCAAGTCGGTCCTCAATCCCGAGAGCGCCGTCACGGTCACGGCCCTGCTCGAACCTTCGCTGGCCGAGGCCCGCCAGACCGACCGCTTCCAGTTCGAGCGCGTGGGGTATTTCACGCTCGATGTGCCGTACTCGCCCACCGGCGTGGCCCCGGCCTCGGTGCCCCTGATCTTCAACCGGACCCTGGGCCTGAAGGACAGTTGGGCCAAGGAGATGGCCAAGAAGTAGCCGGCCTCGGGCCGACGAAGCCACCGAGTGTCCATGGACCCGGATCTCGCCTCATCCAAAGCCTGGGAACTCCTGCGGCGAAGCCTGTCGCGGGACCGCTTGGCCCATGGGTACCTGTTCATCGGCGATGATCTCGACTCGCTCGAGGCCGGCGCCGAGGCGCTGGCCCAGACGCTGAACTGTTCGTCGCCCCCCGAACGGTCCCCGGGCGGCACCCCCATGGCCCCGTGCGGCCAGTGCCCCAACTGCCAGCGCATCGCCGCCCGCAACCACGCCGACGTCACCTGGGTGAGGCCCGAGAACAAGTCGCGCCAGATCAGCGCCGACCAGACCCGCGAGATCGTCCGCACCATCACCCTCAAGCCCATGCAGGGCGCCCACAAGATCGTGGTGTTCGCCGGGGCCGACCGGATGAACACGACGGCCGCCAACATCTTCCTCAAGACCCTCGAGGAGCCGCCGCCGGGGTCGGTGCTGATCCTGCTGACCACCGAGCCGAGCCGGTTGCTGGAGACCATCCTGTCGCGTTGCCAGCGGGTGAGCTTCGGGGTGCGGCCGTTCCGGGTGAGCCCCGAGGTGAATCGCTGGATCACCGACTTCGCCCGCAAGGCCGCTCCCGGTTCGACCGGCGTGCTGGCGCGCTATCAGCTTCTGGGAACCCTGCTCGAATCGCTGGCGGCGGCGCGCGAGTCGATCGAGGAGCAATGGACCTCGACCTCGCCGTTGGCCAAGTACCCCGATGCCACGCCCGCCCAGAAGGAGCAGTGGGAGGATGCCCTGACGGCCGCCATCGAGGCCGAATACCGGCGGCGCCGAGGCGAGTATCTGGCAGGGCTCCAGGCGTGGTTGCGGGATGTCTGGCTGAGGGTGTGCGGTGGTGCGGACGACGCCTCGTTCTTTCCCACGCTGGCATCGGCCACCGAGGCGGTCGCCGCGCGCCTGAAGTTGGAGCAGGCCCAGAACAACCTGGAGAGTTGGGAGGGCACCCAGCGCCTTCTGCACACCAATGTGCAAGAGGCCCTGGCCCTGGAAGTGGGCCTGTTGAGGTTGAGCCTGTGAACGCTCTCCGATCCCCGAATGACGGCGTGGGCTCCGCCGCCCCGAGACTCTTCGCGCTGGTCTTCGGCGCATTCCTCGGCCTCTGCATCCTGAAGTGGGGCAACCCCGTCATCCTCGAGGCGCAGATTCCCATGCCCCGGGACGTTGCCGAGTGGTTGCAGCAGCCCTGGCCCTCGCGCCTGGCCGCGCCGGTGCTGATGGTCCTGGCCGTGGTCGGGATCATGGCCTCCAAGCCCATGGACCTCTTCCGGGAGCGTCGGGTCCCGGCCGTGTTGCTCGTGCTTCCGGTGCTCTGGTTGGGCTGGCAATGGCTGTCGGCCGGGCGTTCCGTCGATCCGGTGCTCACCGGTTGGACGCTGCCCCAGTTGACCGGCTGCCTGGCCTGCTACGGCCTCGGGTTTCTGGTGCTGGGGCCGTCCCTGCGGACCGGTTGGTTCTGGGCGGGACTCATCGCCGGCCTGGGCCTGTGCCTGAACAAGGCCGCCCAGCAGCACCTCTTCGAACTCCGCCAGGACTATCAGGTGCTGATGGAGGGCGATGCGACCGGATGGACCAACTTCACCGCCGCATCGCTGGCGGAGATGAAGGCCAACCTGCTGATCGTCCACACCAACGGGGTGGACATCGCCAATCCGGCCATCCTCGACAAGATGCGTCGGGCGCGCGTCAACGGCACGATGGTGTACCCGAACGCGCTTGCCGGGATGATCCTGCTGCTGTTGCCGGCCTCCCTGGCGGTTCTGGCGACGGTCGCGGCCTCGCTCAAGACCTCGGTCCGACGGCTCCTGCTCGGGAGCTTCGGCGCGCTCGGATCGCTCTGCCTGTACTGGACCGGATCCAAGGCGGGGTGGTTGGTGGCTCTCGGCGTCGGTGCGGTGGCGCTGCTGCTGCGGCCAGGGTCCGCCCGGCGCAAGGCGGTTCTGGTGGCCCTGTTGCTGGCCGGCGGGTTGGGGCTCTTCGGGTTGCGCTTCGCCGGATATTTCGCCAAGGGGGCCACCAGTGCCGTGGCCCGGGCCGACTATTGGAAAGCGGCTCTCGAGAATGCCCGGCAACGCCCGATCTGGGGCAGTGGCCCGGGCACCTTCCAACGCCCGTACGCCCGACTGAAGGCGCCGGAGTCGGAGATGGCCCGGTTGGTCCACAATGATTTCCTGGAGCAGGCGACCGACTCGGGTTGGCCGGGCTTCGCCCTGTACACGGCCTGGATCGGGGCGCTGCTGTGGACGCTGGGGCGTCGGGTCTCCGGTGGGGCCGGAGCGATCGGCCCGGTGGGAGAGGCATGGCCCGAGATCGATCGACGTCGCCTCGAATGGGCCGTGTTCCTGGGCCTGCTCGGATGGTTCGCCCACGGATTGGCCGAGTTCGGGCTCTACATTCCCGCCTCGGCCTGGACGGCATTCACGCTGGCCGGCGCGTTGCTGGCCGGGGTCTTGCCCAGGCGGAGCGCCTCGGCCTGATCGGACTCACCGGAATTGCCCTTGTTCGGCGTACCAGGCCGCCAGGGCCATGAAGACCACCACCGCCAGCACCGCGAAGAAGATCTTGAGGATGCTGTAGGGACGTTCCCCCGCGATGGCCCCGGTGTAGCCGTTGATCACCACCTGATAGCTCTTGCGGCCGTAGTCGTAGGTCAGCAACCACACGGGCACGAGGATGTGCTTGAAGGTCTGGGCGCTCCAAGCGATCGACACCTGGAGGTTCATGTGGGTGTCACCGGGCACCCGGCTGGCGCACATCGAGCGGACCTGGGAGGCCATGCCTTGCCGGGCGGCGGTGGCCGCGCCCACGAGGTCGATCTGGTAGCGCTCGACGGTCCAGCCGGCCAGAAACCCGTCGTGGTAGGGAACCAGCTCGGCCGTGGGAAACGGCTCGATCTTCCGCAGCAGGTCGGCCCTCACACCCTTCGAGGCGGGCACCAGCTCATCATCGAAGAAATGCGAGACCGATCCGGAACTCGGCACCCAGCGCGTGTGCCGGACCTGGCGGGTCTGGGTGCGACCGTTGGAATCCGTGTAGGTCTCGGTGGTGTAGTAGTGATAGCCGCTGAGGGCTGTCCAATCGGCATTGGCGCGGGCGTCGAACGTCCAGTAGGGCAGGTACACGCCGTGCACCGTGTCGGTCAGCGCCTTCCGGCCGAGGTTCGAAGGGGCGAACCAGCGGTCGGAGTACCATTTGCGGATGCTCTCACGGATCCGGGTCTCGTCGATGCGCAGGGCCAGCAGGCTCTCGGGCCGGATGGATTGCTGGAGCTCCTGATAGGGGACCAGCGCGGCGGATCCGCAGAAGTCGCACCGCTTGGCGGCCTCCCGGGCCTCGAACACCGAGATGGCGTTGCAGCTCTGGCAACGGACCGAGCCGGACTCCGGGCTCCAGCCCCGTGCCGAATCGGGCAACCGTTCCAGAGCCTCGGCGAGGTCGTGCTCGCGCACCGTCTCATCGCGCACGAGCGTTTTCGGATCCTGGGGTGCGGGGGTGCCGCAGTAGTCGCAGAGGAGGGCCTTGGCGGAGGGGTCCCAGGTGGTTTCGGCCCCGCAGGCCGCACAGTGGAACTTGCCCCGGGCCTGACGCTCCTCCCCGGCCAGAGGCGGGGGCACCGGGATCCGGGGAGGGACGGAGTCGGGGGTCACGGCGGGGGTGTCTGCGATGACGTGGTTTCAGTTCGGGGACCGAGGATCCGGCACCTTCAACTCGTCCGGGGCGGGTGAACGGCTATTTGGGATGCGACGCCAGCCACCCCCGGATCGCCGCCGCCTGCGGATGGCTGGGCTCCAGCGCCAGCACCGACTCGTAGTGACTGCGGGCCTTGGCCGGGTCGTCCAGTTCGCCGGCGTAGAGTCCGGCCGCGGCCAGATGGGATGCCGCGTCGGTGGGTTTGGCCGCCAGGAACAGTTCGATCTGTTCCACTGCGTCCTGGGGATGGCGGGCCGCCTTGAGCGCCGAGGCGAAGTTGCGGCGGGTCTCGGCGTCGGAGGGCTTGAGCAGGATCGCATGCTCGCAGGCCAGCAGGGCCAGGCTCAGGTCGCCTTGATCCATCGCGACCAGCGCGAGGTTGTGGTAGGCTTCGTGGAAGGCGGGGTCCACCTCGGTCGCACGGCGATACTCGGCGGCTGCGGTGAGCAGGTCCCGCCGCTGGTGCGCGCCGGCTCCCTGTTGGAAATGCCCCTCGGCCGCGGACCGATTGCCGGCGGGGAGCGGTCCCACGGCCCGGCGGACGTAGCGCGGTTGGGCGGGCCGACGCGGGGTGGCGATCTCGGTGCGCGTCGCCGGTCGGGCTGCTGGGGTTGCCGCCGGGGCCGCCGGGGCCGCCGGAGTCGGCGTGACTCCGACCGACGCGGCCGGCGGGAGCGGAGTGGGTTTTTTCTGCGTCGACGGCGTCGGAGCTTTGGCCACGGCGGAGGGGGCATCGACGCCGGTCGGGGGAGGGTTCGTGTCGGCGGACTTCCGGAACCACTGCACAGGGTTGGCCCATTTGCCCGGGGTCATCCGCTGCCAGAGCGAGCGTTGGCCCGCAGCGCTGGCCTCGGGGGCCTCCGGTGAGGGTGCCGGGACCGCCTCGGACCCGGAGGCGGGCGCCGATGCTGCCGGTGCGGAAGCTTCCGGCGGCTTCGACGGCGACGGGGTGGCTGCCACCGCAGGTGTGGCCACGGCGGGCGGTGCCGACTTGGCAACCGGTTTGGCAGGCGGTTCTTCCCGGGCGGGTTGCAGCGGTGGATCTTCCTGCACGTTGACCACCTGGACCGGCGGCGGTGGTGCAATTTGCGGCGGCGGGGCCGTGATCGCCGGGGGAGTCACCGGGGCCGCAGGCGCTGGGGCCACGGGGCGGGCGACCTCGACCACGGCGTTGGTGCGCGGCGTGGGAGAGGCGGGCCGCACGGCCTTGGGTGGGGCCGTCGGAGCCGTCGCCGTCGCATTGGTGGCGACCGCCGTGCCCGGGTTGGTACCGGAGTTGGTCAGGGGCGTCTCCCATTGGCGGATCCACTCCTGGACGATCCCGGCCTGGGGCGTTCCCGGGTTGCCGGCGAGCCATTGCCGATAGTGGGCGGCGGCGGAGCGACGGTCTCCCTGGAGTTGATGGGTCACCCCGAGGTTGTAGCGGGGGGTGCTGGCGTTCGGATCCAGACTGAGGGCGTACTGGAAGCACTTGAGCGCATCGTTGAAGCGCCGTTTCCGCAGCAGGAGCACGCCCCGGGTGTTCCAACCGTCGGCGCCCAGCGCCTGGGGAGGCTGGATGGCCGCCAGCGAACGCTCGGCGTCGTCCCAGCGCCCGGCCTGGAATTGCAATTGGGCGAGGATTCCCAGGACATCGGTGTCGCCCGGGTGGGCCAGCAGATAGGCTCGCAATCCCTTCTCGGCCTCCAGCCATTCGCCGCGTTCGAGATGGGTGACGGCCAGGTTGCGGGTGGCCTCGATGCGGTTGCGATCGACCTCGAGGGCCCGCAGGTAGGCGCGCCGGGCGTCGTTGGTCCGCCCCGTGGCGTGGTAGGCGAGGCCCAGGTGGTTGAGCGCGGGGCCGTTCTGGGGGAGGTCGTGCGCCGCCCGTTCCAGCAGGGGAACGGCCTCGGCCGCCTTTCCGGCCTGAAGCAGGCGATCCCCCTCCACCAAGGCCCGCTCGCCGGAGGGGCCGCATCCGGCCAGGAGCAGCCCGAGCGCGGCGAGGGAAACCGAGGCCGGTGCGAAGGGCGAGGCGGAGTGGTTCGGGTTCCCGTGGGCGTTCATCCGTGGTGCTGGGGCTGGACAGGGAATGCGGTGGATCCGGTCGGATGCGCGATGCCGGGGTTGGTGGGCGCGACAGGACTTGAACCTGCACGGCTTTCGCCAATGGATCCTAAGTCCATCGTGTCTGCCAATTCCACCACGCGCCCGACGCCGGCCTCGGCCCTCCATGCCGGGAGTGCCTGCGCCCATTGCTATGCCGCCGGCCCGGCTTTGGCAAACAAAGGCTCCGACCCGCGGGCTATTTCTTGAGGAGCGCGTACTCCATGGAGTCCACGAGGGCCTCGAGGGACGCGGTGATGATGTTCTCGCTCACGCCCACGGTGCCCCACTCGCGCTTGCCGTCGGTGCTCTGGATGAGCACGCGGGTCTTGGCCCCGGTGCCCGCCACGCCGTCGAGGATGCGGACCTTGTAGTCGGTCAGGGCCAACGACCGGATCTTGGGGAACGACTTGGCCAGCGCCGATCGAAGTGCCCCGTCCAGCGCGTTCACCGGACCATCGCCCTCGGCCACGGTGTGGTGCACCTGATCTCCCACCCGCACCTTGACCGTGGCCTCGCACACCGACTGCGGGCCGTTCCCGCGCATCGACACGTGGTAACCGTCGACGGTGAAGAGGAGTTCCGGATTGTGGTCGAGGACTCCGCGGATCAGCAGCGCCAGCGAAGCCTCGGCCGCCTCGTATTCGTAGCCGGCGTTCTCCCGCTCCTTGATCTTGGCGGTGATGGCCTGGGTCTCTGGCTGATGGGAGTCGAGCTTGAAGCCCAGTTCGGCGGCCTTCACCAGGATGTTGGTGCGGCCCGACATGTCGCTCACCAGCACGCGGCGGTGGTTGCCCACCGACTCCGGTGTGATGTGCTCGTAGCTGCGGGCCACGCGCTCGATGGCGTGCACGTGGATGCCTCCCTTGTGGGCGAAGGCCGTCTGGCCGACCCACGGTTGCCGGGGGTCGTGGCGCATGTTGGCGATGCCGTCCACGAACTCGGACAACTCCTTGAGCTTGGGCAGCGATTTGGCCGGCACGCCGCGGAGCCCCATCTTGAACTGCACGATGGGGATCACGCTGGTGAGGTTGCAATTGCCGGTGCGCTCGCCGTAGCCGTTGATCACGCCCTGGATCTGGGTCGCGCCGGCCTCGAGAGCGGCGATGCCGTTGGCCACACCCAACCCGCAGTCGTTGTGGGTGTGGATGCCGATGGGGGTGCTGAGCTTGCCCTTGGCGAAGGCGGTGATGCGGGCGATCTCCGACGGCAGGCAGCCACCGTTGGTGTCGCAGAGGCAGATGACATCGGCCCCGGCCTGCTCGGCGGCCTGCCAGGTGGCCAGCGCGTAGTCGGGCTGGTCCTTGAAGCCGTCGAAGCTGTGCTCGGCGTCGTACACCACGGTTTTTCCGTGGTCCTTCAAAAAGCGGATCGTGTCACCGATCATCCCGAGGTTCTCCTCGGGCTTGGCGCGGAGCACTTCCGTCACATGCAGCAGCCACGTCTTGCCCACGATGGTGATCACCGGCGTCTCGGCATCGAGCAGCATGCGGATCTGCTCATCGTTCTCGACCGCCACGCCCTTGCGGCGGGTGAAGCCGAAGCTGGCGATGCGCGCGTTCTTCCACTTGCGGCGCGCGGCCTGCTTGAAGAACTCGAGGTCCTTCGGATTGGAGCCAGGCCAACCGCCCTCGATGGTGTGCACCCCGAACTGATCGAGCCGCTCGGCGATCCGCAGCTTGTCGGCGAGCGAGAAATTGATGCCCTCGCCCTGGGAACCATCCCGGAGCGTGGTGTCGTAGATTTCGATCTGCTTTGGCTTCATGAATGAGGTCTCGGTCTCGGTCTCGGTCGTGTCCTGAATTCGGGACTGAATTCGGGTGGGGTGGGAATCAAAAAACCCCGTTCCGGCGTGCGGAACGGGGTTTCTTCCCATGCGTTCAACAGTGCCGGCCAGAGGATCGTTCCGGAATCATCCCGATCCCGATCCGCCCGATCGCCTGAATGGAGGGGGTGGAACGCATGGCACTTCGACCCTCAACAAATGCCAGACCCCGCCCCGCCACGCAAGGCGGGGAATAGGCGCGGATTAGGCGCGCGGTGTGGGCGAATTGCGGACGGATTGAGGTCTAGGTGGGGATCCGAGTGGTGAGGGCGGATGCACGAGGTGGGTTTTGCGGCGCGCGCACGGCGGGCGGTGGGAATTCCGCAGCTATGGGCCGGGCACCGTGTCAGCGAAGGTCACACCGGCACCTCCGGACGACAGCGAGGGTTCTGGACCCTGGGTGTTGCCAGCGTCGCCGGCGGGTTGACCGCGGGAGGTTCGGCACCTTCGGAGAACCTGCGTGCAGTACGCGGAAGGTGAATCGAGATGGAGACCACCATTCACAGGCGATGTTGGAGCAGCATGGATCCCGGACGGGAACGGTCTTCGTCAGCAACCCCAGCCTGACCTTGTTCCGTTCCGCCGCGCTGCCGGTGAAGGGGTGAAGTCGGTGTCGGTGTTTGGGAAGCGCCAGATGTGCCGGGCCGGAGCCCGGAATCGGCTCTGGCGATCCTTCAAAAGCCCCCGCCCAACGTAGTCTGGCCCCCCGACCAGACCCATGCCACCGCCTTGATCTGTAGCCCCGTCGCCGGCCCGAACTTCCTGGACCGCCACTACTGGAAGGCTCTGGAAAACTCCGCCGGCCACCTGTGGGTTCGACGAAAATAATCAATACGCCAGAGAGGAGTGCGCTAAATAAGGGGTCAAACGATGCGAAAAACTCGAAA
>JBEGWF010000024.1:0-9055 GCA_041177965.1 Verrucomicrobiota bacterium
TTCGTGGCCAAGGCGGCAGGCATCGTGGGTTGCGTCATGTTCGCCCTGGGTCTGGGATTGAGTTTCCTGCTACCGGAACCTCCCGCCGAGAGCGATCGCCATTGATCGGTCCATGATCCTCCAACCCATCCACTCGAGGGACGGAGCGCCCGTCGGCATCTGCCCCCCCTCGAACGTGGAGTGGAGTTGCGAGGCGGATGCACGTCCGACGGTCTTCGCCCGATGCGCCGGCAACATATCCGCCCGTTTTACCGACGATTCGGGCGAGGCCGGCCCGCTGGTCCTGACGCCGTCACAGGAACGCACTGCACCCGGTCGACCGCGCCGACCGCGCCGACCGATCCGATCCGGCGATCGACCCGGCGCCAATTAACCGGTTGATCGGGTCGCCAGCCTGCCGTTTGCTATCGCCATGCGTTTCCCTTTCCTGCGCCTCGTTTCGACGGCGTTTCTCGCGACCCTCTGCGCCTGCGCCTCGCCCGAGTCCGAGATGACGGCGGCGGCGAAGCATTTTCTGGCCGCCCTCAACGACGACCAGCGCGCAGCGGCCTCGTTCGAGTTCAAGTCGGACGAGCGGGAGAACTGGCACTTCATTCCCAAGGACCGCAAGGGCGTCACCCTCGGCAACCTCAAGCCGGCCCAGAAGCATCTCGCCTTCGCCCTGCTCCAGAGCGGCCTGAGCAACCGCGGATTCTCCAAGGCCACCACCATCATGAGCCTCGAGCAGATCCTCCAGGAACTCGAAGGGCCGAACCGCCGCTTCGCCCGGGATCCCGAGCTCTACCACGTGAGCATCTTCGGCACCCCTGACGCCCAGGGCACCTGGGGCTGGCGGTTCGAGGGGCACCATCTCTCGCTCAATTTCACCCTCGTGAAGGGACGGTTCGCCGCGGGCACCCCTTCGTTCATGGGCACCAACCCGGCCGAAGTCCGCCAGGGGCCCAGGGCCGGACTCCGGGTGCTGGCCGCCGAGGAGGACCTCGCCCGGGAACTCATGGGTTCCTTGAATGCCGGCCAACTCAAGCAGGCGCTCATCCAGGCCAACGCCCCCGACGACATCCTCACGGTGGCCAACCGCACGGCCGACGTAGGACAGGCCCGGGGGCTGGCGTTCTCCGGCATGAACGCGGCGCAGAAGAAACTGCTCAACCGGATCATCGACGAGTATGTGGGGCGCCTGCGCGGCGATCTCGCGGTGGCCGATCTCGCCAAGATCGACGCCGCCGGGCGCGGCAAGATCCGCTTCGCCTGGGCCGGGTCCGCACAACGCGGCCAGCGCCACTACTACCGGATCCATGGCCCCACTTTCCTGCTCGAGTACGACAACACCCAGAACGACGCCAACCACGTCCATGCCGTCTGGCGTGACTTCTCGAACGATTTCGGCCGGGACCTGCTGAAGGAACACCTGGAGCACTCCCACCAGTCGAAGTGATCGACCTCCGCCCTCGCGGCCTGCCATGACCCGGTTCGTCTCCCCCGCCGCCTCGGCCCTCTGGGCTGGCATCCCGAACGACCGCCCCCTCGCGTTCGGCCCGCTCGCATTGAGCCGCCACGTCGACGGGATCGAGATCCGGAATGGTCTCGACGCCGGGGTCGACACCAGCGGGCTGCGCTGCCTGCCGGCATCCGACCTGCGGGCGGTGGCTCAGGTCGATGCCTTGGGACGCTTCCGGCCGAACAAGGCCTCCCCCGGCCTCGTGCGCGGCTGGTTTCACCGGGTGACCGACACCGAATCACTCGAGACCGCGCTGGACGACCTGCTTCCCGGGGGCTTGGCCGACTGGCATGCCCTGCGGACCGGATCGGCGACCCCGGTCCGATGGCAGGATTTCGTCGATCGACAGACCGGCATGTATCGCAACGTCTCGAGCCTTGCCGAACCCGAGGCCGAACTGGTGGCGAGGGCCGGATGCCATCCCGACTGCTGCACCCGGCGTCGTCGGTGGACCGTCGGCAATCGCCCGCCGGAACCCGAGTTCGGCAAATCCGAGGTGCCGTGCCTCGAGCCCTGCGCCCTGGTGCTGGAACTGGCCCGCCGGACCGCCAAGGCCGTCACCTCCGAGGAGCGAAGCCATGTGACGCTCGCCCAAGGGGATCTGGCGATCCTCGACCTGCTGCTCGAATCGGCACTACGGAATCCCGACCCATCCGTGCGCGAGGGCGACCTTTCCGCCTTGGCCAACCCACGTCGAATCCTCCTCCTCCGCGAGAGGCTCCTGCCGTGGCTCCCCAACCGCGAATGGATCGGCCCCGACTGATCGTTGCGCGAGGTGCGATCCGAATCGGGCGGGCCCGAAGGACAGGTGGCGGATCGTGAAGCGGAGGTTTTCACGTGGCCAACCCCCGCCCCCGGCGTTTCAATCGGCCCGTGAGTTCACCGATCATCGTCGCACTCGACCTGCCCTCCGGTGCCGCAGCCCTCGACCTCGCCCGCCGGGTTGCTCCCCATGTGGGCGCCTTCAAGGTCGGCAAGGAATTGTTCGTTTCGGAGGGCCCGGAACTCGTCCGACAGCTGCGCCGGACCGGGGCCTCGGTCTTCCTCGACCTGAAGTTCCACGACATCCCCAACACCGTCGCCAAGGCGGTGGCCGCCGCGGTCCGACTGGACGTGCAGATGTTGACCGTCCACTGCTCCGGCGGATCGGCCATGATGCGCGCAGCCGAGACCGCCGCGCAGGAGACGGCCGCGACCCTCGGACGCGTCGCGCCACTGGTGCTCGGCGTCACCGTCCTGACCAGCATGGACACGGCCGCGCTGTCGGAACTCGGGGGCGAGACCGACGTCACCCGCCAGGTCGAACGTCTCGCCCGCCTCGCCGCCGCGAGCGGCCTGCGCGGACTCGTGTGCTCCCCCTTGGAGATCACTCCGCTTCGGTCCGTGCTGCCTCCATCCGTGCAACTGGTGACCCCGGGGATCCGGACGGGTGCCGAGAAGGCAGACGACCAGAAGCGCACCCTCGGCCCGGCCGAAGCGATGGCCGCCGGGGCCAGTTGGCTGGTCGTCGGTCGGCCGATCTACGCGGCGACCGATCCGGTCGAGGCCGCCCGAAGGATCCACGAATCCGTGCGTCGGAACGGCTGATGCCCGTCGCCCCACCCCGTTTCTCCGGAGCCCCGGGGAGAGGGATCCCCGACCGGGAACGCTCCCGCATCCGAACCCAAACTTTTCTTTCGCGCCGGCCGGTGACGCCCTAGCCTTTCCGCCTTTCGTATGTTCGAACTCACCAACGAGGAGATCCGTCGTTACTCCCGCCATCTGATCCTGCCCGAAGTGGGCCTGGCCGGTCAGCGCAAGATCCGAAACACCTCCGTCCTTTGCATCGGCGCGGGTGGCCTGGGCTCGCCCATCGCCATGTACCTGGCCGCAGCGGGCGTCGGCCGATTGGGCATCGTCGACTTCGACACGGTCGACTATTCGAACCTCCAGCGGCAGATCCTGCATTCCGACGCCGATGTGGGCACGCCCAAGGCCGACTCGGCGAAGGCCGCCATCCAGGCCCTGAACCCGAATGTCCAGGTCGACCTGCACAAGACCCGGATCACTTCCGACAACGCCCTCGACCTCATCCGCCCCTACGACATCGTTGTCGATGGCACCGACAATTTTCCGACCCGGTACCTCACCAACGATGCCTGCGTGCTGCTGAAGAAGCCCAACGTCTACGGATCGATCTTCCGCTTCGAGGGCCAGGCCAGCGTATTCGCCCCGAACCTCGGCGGCCCCTGCTACCGCTGCCTCTATCCCGAGCCGCCCCCGCCCGGCATGGTCCCGAGCTGCGCCGAGGGCGGCGTCCTGGGCGTGCTCCCGGGCATCATCGGATGCATCCAGGCGACCGAGATCCTCAAGCTGGCCCTCGGCAAGGGTTCCTCGCTCATCGGCCGGCTGCTGCTCTTCAACGCCCTGGACATGAAGTTCCGGGAACTGAAGCTCCGGAAGGATCCCAAGTGCCCGGTCTGCGGTCCGAACCCCACGGTCACCCAGTTGATCGACTACGAGATGTTCTGCGGCATCCAGCCGGAACCGGCCAATCCCTCCGCCAATCCCGACGAGGTGAGCCTGCAGGAGATGAAGAAGGCCCTCGATACTCCGGCGCTCGGCATCCGGGTCATCGATGTCCGCGAACCCGACGAGCAGCAGATCGCCCGCATCGCCGGGGTGCCATTGGTGCCGCTGAGCACCCTGCCCCAGCGCTTCACGGATCTCGACCCCAACGTGCAGTACTACATCCACTGCAAGAGCGGCGTCCGCTCGCTCAAGGCCCTTCGCTTCCTTCGCGAACAGGGCTTCAAGTACGTCAAGAGCGTCAAGGGCGGCATCAACGGCTGGTCCGACGAGATCGATCCCTCGGTGCCGAAATACTGACGGCGGGCCCCGACGGCGGAAGGTTCCGACGGCGGAATGTCTCTACGGCAGAGGACCCTGACGACGGCATTCCGCCGTTCAGGCCCGGCCATCGGCGCGCCGGATGAGGTGGATCCCCACGGCTTGGAACAGCAGGTTGGGGATCCACAGCAGGTACTGCGGATGGAGCTGCGGCCGGGTGTCGAGCGACTGGGCCACGATGATGAACGTGTAGTACACCAGCAGGAGGACCAACGCCATCGCCACCCCGATGTTGGTCTCACGACGGTGGGCCCGGATCCCCAGCGGGATCCCCACCAGGGTGAATCCCAGGCAGGCGAATGAAAACGCGGCCTGCCGGTGGATCTGCACCTCGATGGGTGTCACATCGACCCCCTCGCCGCTCCGTTTCTTCCTCTCGTCGAGCAGTTGCCGCATCGACATCTCGCTGAGCTTGGGCGGGTCGGACCGCGCCGGACGAAAATTGGCGATCGGCTCGATGCGCTCCTCGGCGGAAATCCCCTGCCAACCGCCGGCCATCTGGACCAGGCCCTGGAAATTGCGCAGCGACAGGGCCGCCGGAAACCGATTGCTGTCCCTCCGCAACTCCGCCTCGGGAGCGAACAGGTCGAGGTAGCAGGCCCCGTTGGTGAAGGCGAAGATGCGCACATCCCGCAACTGGTCGCCGTCGACCTTCCGCGCGTAGAGGGTGACCGATCCCAACTCCAGATAGCGCCCCTCACCCAGGGCGAGCGTCGCCTGACTCCGAAGCACCGAGTCGCGCAGCTCCTTGAAGGCGACCCGGGAGCGTGGACCGAGGTCCCCGATGAACCAGAAGCACACCCCGCACAGGACCAGCGACAGCGCGATCACCGGAACGATCGCCGAGGCCAGGCTGATGCCTCCGGCACGGATGGCCGTGAGTTCCTGATCGGCGCTCAATCGACCGAAGGTGAGCAAGGATGCGGTGAGCATCCCGATGGGCAGCGCGAACGACAGCACGAAGGGGATCAGCAGTGCCAGAGCCTGCAGCAGGAGTCCGGCGGTGGCTCGCGGACTGGCCAGCAGGTCCAGGACGTCCTTGAGCACGTTGCCGAGCAGCAGCACGAAGGCGAACACCCCGACGGTCACCACCAGGGTGGCCGCCACCTGCCGGAGCAGATAGAGGTGGAGGGTCTTCATCGCTTGGTCACCCGGGGCATACGAAAACCACCCCCGCGGGACCGAAACCCTGCCCCGATCCGGCCCTCCGGCGCAACGCGGACCTCACGCCGCTGCAGCCCCACGGATCCCCCCCAACCACCCACCTCGCCCGACCACCAGCGGGGTTGGGTCGGAGCGAGCTCTGAAGGCGATCACCACCTGCCCCGCGCGCAGCGCGAAGGCTAATCCTCGTTCGAGCCTTCCTGCGAGCGCAGGCCCAGCCCCGCGACCCACCCTCGGAGTCCCCCCAACCACCCACCCCACCCGAGCACCAGCGGGGTTGGGTCGGAGCGAGCTCTGAAGGCGATCACCCCCTGCCCCGCGCGCAGCGCGAAGGCTGATCCTCGTTCGAGCCTTCCTGCGAGCGCAGGCCCAGCCCCGCGACCCACCTTCGGAGTCTCCCCAACCACCCACCCCACCCAGACTGGCCGAAACCCGCACCCAAAGGCAGAGTCCCCCCATGCCCACCGCCCTGGCCGTCTTCGCCCATCCCGACGACATCGAGTTCCGTGCCGCAGGAACACTGCTCCTGCTCAAGGACCGCGGTTGGGACGTGCATTATTGCAACCTGTCGCGGGGCGACCTCGGCAGCGCGACCCTCTCCCGCACCACCACCGCCAAGACCCGCGCCCTCGAAGCCCAGGCCTCCTGCCGAAGCATGGGTTTCCATTGGCACCCGCCCATCGCCTCCGACCTGGGCATCTTCTTCAACGACCGGAACATCCGCCGCGTCGCCGCCCTCGTGCGGCAGGTCCAACCGACCATTCTCCTCACCCATCCCCCCGTCGATTACATGGAGGACCACACCGAGACCTGCCGCATCGTGGTCACCGCGGCGTTCTCGAGGGGCATGCCGAACTACCGGAGCATCCCGGCCCGAAGACCGACTCTCCAACCGCTGACCCTCTATCATTCGCTGCCCCACGGCTTGCAGGATCCGCTCCGACGCCCCGTCCAGCCCGAGTTCCATGTCGACACGGGTTCGGTCCACTCCCGAAAACGCGCGGCGCTGGCCTGCCACGCGAGCCAGAAGGAATGGCTCGACGTGTCGCAGGGCATGGAGAGTTACCTGATCTCCATGGACGAGGGCGACGCCCAGGTCGGGAAGTGGTCGCGCCGGTTTTCGCGGGCGGAGGGATGGACCCGACACCTGCACCTGGGCTTCGGTGCCGAGAACGACGATCCACTGCGGGAGGCCTTGGGCTCCAAGCTCTGCGCCGAAGCAGGATCCGGGAACCGCCCCCGCTCCGGCAGGCCCTGACCCACGGCACGACGACATCGAGCGCAGTCCGGACAGGCGGCGCCTGAGTTCCCGACACCCCTCAGATCGAGAACCGGCTGCGACTCTCGGCGAGGGCTCCGGGGTTCTCGGAGAACTCCCGCAGTCGCAGCAACCGCTCTCCGGCGGCGCGCAACGTCTCTTCCTTCTTGGCGAAATGGAAACGGATGAACCGGTGCTCCGGCTCGCGGAAGAAACTCGAACCCGGAACCCCGGCCACGCCGATCTCGCGGATCATCCACTCGGCCGCGGCCAAGTCGCTGGCAAACCCCAGTCGACCGATGTCCACCAGCACGTAGTAGGCCCCCTGGGGTTCGGTGAATGCCAACCCGGTCCGGCGCAGGTATCCGAGGAAGACATCCCGCTTGGCCGTGTAGGACGCCAGCAGTTCGTCGTAATACCCGTCGGGCATTTCCAGGCCCGCCACGGCGGCCTCCTGCAGCGGAGCCGCCGCGCCCACGGTCAGGAAGTCATGCACCTTGCGGGCCTGCGCGATCACCTCGGGGGCCGCGTGCACATAGCCCAGGCGCCATCCCGTGATCGAGTAGGTCTTGGACAGCGAATTGCAGGTGATGGTCCGGTCCATCGCACCCGGCAGCGACGCGGCGTGGACGTGCTCGTGCGGCGGAAAGACGATGTGCTCGTAGGGTTCGTCCATGATGACGAAGGCGTCGTGCGACTCGGCCAGCGCCAGGATCTCCGTCAACTCGGCCCGCGTGAACACCTTGCCCGTGGGATTCGAGGGGTTGCACACGATGATCGCCTTGGGCTTCCGATCGAACGCCCGGGCCAATGCCGCCGGATCGTAACGGAAGTCCGGGGCCCGCAGCGGCACATAGATCGGCTCGGCTCCGGAGAGGATCGCGTCGGCCGCGTAGTTCTCGTAGAACGGCGAGAAGACGATCACCCGGTCGCCCGGATTGCAGGCCGTCATCATGGCCACCATCATCGCCTCGGTGCTCCCGCAGGTGACCACCAGGTGGCGGTCGGGATCCACCTCGAGCCCGGTCCGCCGGGCGATCTTGCGGGCCAGGGCCTCGCGGAACCGCGGCGCTCCCCAGGTGACGGCATACTGGTGGAACGGCCCCCGGGTGGCCCGTTCGAGGGCCGCGAGCAGGGGTTCCGGCGGGTCGAAGTCGGGAAACCCCTGGGCCAGGTTGATGGCCCCATGACGGGTGGCCAGGCGGCTCATTCCCCGGATCACGGATTCGGTGAACACCTGGAGGCGGGAGGCGGTGGCGGGCATGCGATGGGTCGAAGGATGTCCAGAGAGCCCCGGGCCCCGCGAGGGGATTCCACACCGGCGGACGCGCACCCGAAACACCCCTCGACGCTTCGGTCGATGCCCGGGCGATCGCCTCAGGCCGCCGGTCCGACCGTCGATCCCAACCGCCCCTCCTGCCGGGCCTTGCGCCCGTACACCCACTCGAAGATCGGTGACGTCATCAGGGTGGTCACGATCGCCATGAGCACCATGATCGAGAAGAGCCCCGACTCGATGAACCCGTTCTGGAGCCCGATGTTCAGGATGATGAGTTCCATCAATCCCCGGGAGTTCATGAGGGTGCCCACCGCCAGCGCCGTGGGTTGATCCTCCCCGTTGAGCCGCGCCGCAGCCCAGCAGGCCACTCCCTTGCCCAGGATCGAAGCCACCAACACCACCAGGGCCACCCCGAGCATCTCCCAGGAGTTGACCGTGTCGAGCCGGGTGCGGAGGCCGGAGAAGGTGAAGAACATGGGCAAGAGGAAGATCACCGCGAAGGGCTCGACCTGGCGCTGCAACTCACGGGTGAGCAGGCCGCGCGGCAGGGCGGCGCCCAGGAGGAATCCACCGAACACCGCATGGATACCGATCGCGTCCATGGCCCAGGCCGCCAGGGCGAACAGCATCAACAGGATCGCCAGATGGGTCGGAGTCAGCGTCCCCGCCTTTTCCACGGAGCGCCCAAGCGGGACCAGCAACCGGCGCCCCAGGAACAGCATGAAGACGGCATAGGCGATGCCCCCGCCGATGGCCCAATACGCCAGGTGGGCGCCCTTGCCAAAGCTGGCAAGGACCACGGCGAGCACGCACCACGAGACCGCGTCGTCGATGGCTCCGGCCGCGAGGGCCAGCGTGCCCAGTGGGGTTCCGCTCAATCCCCGTTCGTGGATGATCCGCGCCAGCATGGGAAAGGCGGTGATGGCGATGGCCGCTCCCAGGAACAGGGTCGCCTCCCACTGCGTCG
>JBEGWF010000025.1:0-17951 GCA_041177965.1 Verrucomicrobiota bacterium
CGAGTTGCTGCATTGGTTCCGCGCGCTGGCGGCGGCGACTCCGCTGCCGTGGATGCTCTACAACAACCCGGTGGGGTATCACGCCGATGTCACTCCGGAGATGTTCGCCCAGTTGGCAGAAATCCCCAACCTGGTGGCCATCAAGGAGAGCAGCGCCAACACCCGGCGCATCACCGAGTTGCGCAATCGGGTGGGCGATCGGTACCAGATCTTCACGGGCGTGGATGACCTGTTCCTGGAGTCGGCCATCCTTGGTATCGATGGATGGGTCGCCGGCAGCGGCATCGCCTTCCCGAAGGAGAATCAGCAATTGTGGGACTTGGCCAAGGCCGGTCGATGGGACGAGGCGCGGGCGCTCTACCGCTGGTCGCAACCACTGATGAAGCTCGATACGCACGTGCATTTCGTGCAGTACATCAAACTGCTGTGCCAAGAGACCGGCCTTGCCAAGGAGTGGGTCCGCGAGCCGCGCCTGCCGATCTCCGGCGCTGAACGCGAGTCGGTCCTCAAGATCATCCGCACCGCGCTGGCCCAGCGGCCTTGACCCCGTTTGGCGGGACGGTGCGGTCCGTGCTCTCGGCCTTCCCGAGGCTCCTCAAGTAAGGTTCGACGCTGCGCGCGGGCACCGCAGCCGGAGATTGAGCGCCGGCTGTGCCATGGGTAACGTGGCCCCCTCTCCCATGAATTCCTCCCGCTCCCTCCAGGCTCTGGTCTTCTCGTCGTGGTGCTGCGCCGTCGCGGTCTCGGCCGCCGATTGGGCCTGCTGGCGTGGGGCCGATGGCCTCGGCATCAGTCCGGAGAAGTCGGTGCCGGTGGCCTGGTCGAAGGAAAAGAATCTCGCCTGGAAGGCCGCGGTGCCGGGCCGCGGAGCCTCGTCGCCCATCGTGGTCGGCAAGCGGGTCTACCTGACCACTCAGACCCCCGACCAAGGCATGCACCTGCTGGCCTTCGATCGGGAAACCGGGGCGCAGGTTTGGGACACCGAGATCGCCCGTGGCAAGCTGCACGCCCACGAACTGCACAACATGGCCACCCCGACGGCGGTGTCCGATGGAAGGCAGGTCTGGGTGCTTTTCGGCACCGGTGACCTCGCGTGTGTGAATGCCGAGGGCCGCATCGTGTGGCAGCGGAACCTGGTGAAGGAATTCGGGCCGCTGAAGACCAACCATGGCTATGGCTCGTCACCCATGCTGGATGGCAACCGATTGTTCGTGGTGCGCATGCATCAGGGAGCCGACTCCTATGTGCTGGCGGTCGATGCCAAGACCGGCAAGGACTTGTGGAAGAAGGATCGTTCGAATGGGGCCCGCGAGGAGGGCAAGGATTCCTATTCGACCCCGGTGTTCCATCGCCATGGGGGCCGGATGGAGGTCGTGGTGGCCGGGGCCGAAGTGCTCAACGCCTACAACCCGTCCAATGGTGACGTGGTTTGGAGCGTGACTGGCCTGGATGTGCCGCATCCCTACGGCCGGACCATCGCCGGTCCCACGGCGGGCGAGGGCGTGGTGGTGGCGGTGGCCTCGGGCTTCCAGAACCGGGGATACACCGTGGGCATCAAGGCCGGTGGGCATGGCGACATCACCACGACCCATTCGCTTTGGAAATCCACGCGGTATTCGGCCGATTGCCCCACGCCGGTCATCGTCGGAGGGCATTTGTTCTCGATTCGCGATGACGGCATGGCCTCGTGCCTGAACCTGAAGACGGGCGAGGCCCTCTGGCAGGAGCGCCTCTTCACCGAGAACGTGAAGGTGTCGCCGGTGGCGGCTGCGGGTCGCGTGTATTTCACCAGCGGTCGGGGCAACACGGTGGTGGCGGCGGCCTCGCCGAAGTTCGAGGTGTTGTCTCGCAACGAGCTGAACGAAGACACGCTGGCCACCCCAGCGATCTCGGGCGGCAAGTTCTACCTGCGCACCGAGGGTGGGTTGTACTGCTTCGGCGGCCGTTGATCGGTGGGAAACCCGCAGAGGCAGGGCCGTTGGGAGGCGTTGGGGAGCGTTTGGGGCGGGCTTGTGCCGGAAAAAATCCTCGCCCTTCGGGGTGGATACCGCAGGGTCCCACCATTCCATGAAATCGCCCTTCGCCTCCCCGGGTCTGGCCGCCCTCGTCCTCGGATTGCACCTGGGTCTTGCCTCCGCCTTCGCCCATTCCGCCATCGAACCCGCTCCGCGCACCGACAAGGGGTGGGTGGATCGTCAGGCCGCTTTCAATGCCACCGTCGCCTCTGTGGGCTCCAAGGCCCAGTTGATCTTCATCGGCGACTCCATCACCCAGGGCTGGGAAGGCGAAGGCAAGGAGGTGTGGGCCAAGCACTACGCCCATCGCAATGCCATCAACCTGGGCATCGGGGGCGATCGCACCCAGCACGTCCTCTGGCGCCTCGACAACGGCAACCTCGCCGGTCTCAACCCCAAGGCCGCGGTGGTGATGATCGGCACCAACAACTCCAACGGCGAGGACAACAGCCCCGAACAGATCGTGGACGGCGTCCGGGCCATCGTGGAGAAGCTGAAGGCGAAACTCCCGGGAACGAAGGTCCTGCTGGTGGCCATTTTTCCGAGGGCCGAGAACTTCAGCGCGCAGCGGGGTAAGCTCGCCCAGATCAACCAGGTGCTGCGCCGGTTCGCCGACGACAAGACCGTGTTCTGGGCCGATTTCGGACACAAGTTCCTCAACGACGACGGCACCATGCCCCGCGAGTTGATGCCCGATTACCTGCATCTTTCGAAGAAGGGTTACCAGATCTGGGCCGACTCCATCGAGGCCCAGGTGGCTCAGATGCTCGGAGAAACGCCGGTGCAGGCCGGGGTGGCTCCCGGCAACGACGTTTCCGGCGAATGGGTGCTGACCATTCCGGGGCCCGATGATCAACCGGTGGACATCCCCATGACCTTGAAGCAGGAGGGCCATCGCCTCACCGGTCGGGTCGTCCGGGGCCGTGAGGCGGGCAAGTTTTTGGAGGTGGCCGAGGGCAAGGTGCAGGGCGACACGCTGACATGGACGATGCGGCGGGATCGCCCCGACGGCAGCACCATGGTCTATGCGATGTCGGGCCGCCTGGTGGACGGCAAGATCGATGGCAAGTCCGAGACCACGATGGATGGCAACCCGATCAGCCGGGCCTGGACCGCGCGTCGGAAGTGATCGTCTCCGGGAAGCGGGGGGTGCATGGAATCCGGTTCCTCCCGCTTGAGGGCATGAGGTTTTCTCAAGCATAGTCACGCCATGTTCGACTTCCTCGCAGAATCCCCGCGGGATCGAGTGCGCCTGTGTGGTCCGGGCGTTTCCCGACGGGAATTCCTTCAGGTGGGTTCCCTAGCGGCCATCGGTCTGTCGATGCCGCAGTACCTGCAGGCGAAGGAGGAGGGCAGGGTGTCGGCCGCGCAGGACAGGCGGTCGTGCATCATGATCTTCAACCTCGGCGGTCCGAGTCACATCGACCTCTGGGACATGAAGCCCGATGCCCCGTCCGAGATCCGGGGCCCCTTCAAGCCCATCCGCACGAAATCGAACGCCTTCGAGATCTCCGAACTCCTGCCGCGCCATGCGGCCATCGCGGATCGCTTCTCCCTCGTGCGGTCCTGCCATCACGATGGCGCCGCGGTGCACGACGCCGGTTGGCAGATGATGCAGACCGGCCGGCGGTTCACCGGCGGCATCCAGACCCCGCATGCCGGGGCGGTGCTCTCGCACCTCCGTGGCCGGCGCACCGACCTGCCGCCGTTCGTGGTGCTGCCCCAGTTGATGGGCCGCGGTGGCGGCAATCTGCCCAATGGTCAGGCCGGCGGATTCCTCGGCAAGGCCCACGATCCCTTCGCCTTGATGGCCGATCCCTCGCAGAAGGACTTCAAGGTGCCGGACCTGCTGCCTCCCGACCAGATCGGGGCGCATCGTCTGGAACGCCGCCGCAAGATGCGGGACATCGTCGAATCGTCCGTCGCGCAATTCGAGGCCAGCGAGGATGCCCGCCTGATGGACGAGAACTTCCACGCGGCCTTCCGCATCATGACCAGCGAGAAGGCCCGGGAGGCCTTCGACCTGGCCCGCGAACCCCTGAAGGTCCGGGAACGGTACGGCATGAACCGCTTCGGGCAGTGCTGCCTGTTGGCCCGCCGACTGGTGGAGAGCGGCGTGCGTTTCGTGACCATCAACACCTTCCTGACCGTGTTCGACGAGATCACCTGGGACATCCACGGCTCCAAGCCGTTCACGTCCATCGCGGGCATGAAGGACATCGTCTGCCCCATGTACGACCAGGCCTACAGCGCGTTGATCGAAGACCTGGCCGAACGGGGCCTCCTCGATGACACGCTGGTCGCCAACCTCTCCGAATTCGGCCGCACCCCGAAGATCAATCCCGCCGGGGGGCGCGACCATTGGCCCCAATGCTTCACCGCCTACTTCGCCGGGGGCGGCGTGAAGGGCGGTCGGGTGGTCGGCGCGAGCGATCCGATCGGAGGGTTTCCCGCCGAACGCCCGGTGAAGCCGGGGGACATCGTGGCCACGATCTTCCATTCGTTGGGCCTCGATCATGCCTCCCATCTGCCGGGGCCGGGCGGGCGACCGTTCACGCTGACCGACCTGGGCACCGAGCCCATCCGGGAGTTGTTCGCATGACCGCGGCCCTGGCAGCGCGGGGAGGGCTCGGGAGCCTCTTCGGCCGGGCCCGCGTGTGGCGATCCTGGGCGACGGTCCTGCTGATCCTCTGCGCCTGGGCCGTCGCCCGCGCCGACGAGTCCGTGTCGTTCCGCAACGAGGTGTTGCCCATCCTTTCCAAGGCCGGATGCAATGGCGGCGGCTGCCACGGGGCGCTGGCCGGCAAGGGAGGCTTCCGATTGTCGCTCTTCGCCTACAATCCCGAGGCCGACCATCTGGCGATCACCCGGGAGGCCCAGGGCCGCCGGGTGGAACGGTCGCAGCCGGGGTCGAGCCTGCTGCTCACCAAGCCGACGGGCGCGGTGCGGCACAAAGGGGGCAAGCGCCTGGAGGTCGATTCCGACGACTACCGCACCCTGGCCCGATGGATCGCCCAGGGCGCCCCGGGCCCGCAGGCCGGCGAGGCCGAGTTGCTGGGGTTGTCCATCGATCCCGGCGAGCGGTCGGCCCGGGTGGGTGAGACGCTGACCCTCACCGTGAAGGCCCGCTTCAGCGATGGCCGCGAGCGCGACGTCACCCGATGGGCGAAGTTCACCTCCACCGACGAGACCGTGGCCTCGGTGGACGGCTCCGGCCGGGTCACCGTGCTCGGGCCCGGCGTGGGTGCCGTCACGGCCTGGTTTTCCTCACGCATCGTCATCGCCCGCATCACCGCCCCCTTCGCGGCCGAGATTCCCGCCGAGGCCTATGCCCAGGCCCCCGGCTCGGCGGTGATCGACGCCCCGGTGATGGACCAACTGAAGCGCCTGCACCTGCAGCCCTCGCCCCCGGCCGACGACGCCACCTTCATCCGCAGGGCCAGCCTCGACACGCTGGGGCGTCTGCCGACGCCTGCCGAGGTCCGGGCATTCGTCACCGATCCCTCCTCCGACAAGCACGCACGGTTGGCCGACCGCCTCTTGGCCGCCCCGGAATATGTCGATTTCTGGGCCTACAAGTGGTCGGACGTGCTGCTCGTCAGCGGGGCCCGCCTGCGCCCGGCGGCCGTGCAGTCGTACTACGGGTGGATCCGGGCCCGGGTCGCCGACAACACCCCCTGGGACCGGTTCGTGCGGCAGGTCGTCACGGCCCGCGGATCGTCGGTCGATGAGGGGGAGTCGAACTTCTTCGCCATCCACCAGGATCCGGAATCGATGGCCGAGAACGTGAGCCAGGCCTTCCTGTCGTTGTCGATCAACTGTGCCCGTTGCCACAATCACCCCCTCGAGAAGTGGACCAACGACCAGTACTACCAGTTCGCCAATCTGTTCTCCCGGGTCCGGGCCAAAGGGTGGGGTGGCGATCCCCGCAACGGCGACGGCAAGCGCCAGCTCTACGTCGAATCCGCGGGCGACCTGATCCAGCCGCGGACGGGTCGTCCTCAGGCTCCGGCACCGCTGGATGCCCCGGCCCTGGATCCGAAGGATCCGCGGGACCGTCGCGAGGTGCTGGCCGATTGGCTCACTTCGCCGTCCAATCCCTACTTCGCCCGGTCCATCGCCAACCGCCTCTGGGCCCATTATCTGGGCATCGGGCTGGTCGATCCGGTGGATGACCTGAGGGCCTCCAACCCCGCGTCGAACGAGCGACTGCTGGCGGCCCTGGCCGACCACCTGGTCCGACAGCGCTTCGACCTCCGGTCGCTCATGCGCGAGATCCTCGTCTCGCAGACCTATCGCCGTTCGTCCGAGATCCTCCCTGGCAATCGGGACGACCGCCGGCACCACTCCCGCTTCTTTCCCCGACGCCTGTCGGCCGAGGTCCTCAACGACGCCATCGCCGACGTCACCGGGGTCCGGGATCGGTTCACCGAGCTGACCCTCAGTGACGGATCCACCGAGAAGACGGCCTTCTACACCAACAGCACCCGTTCGGTGCAGCTCTACGATTCGGCGGTGAACTCCTACTTCCTCAAGACCTTCGGCCGGAACCAGCGCGAGATCACCTGCGAGTGCGAGCGGTCCAACCAGCCGAGCCTGGTGCAGGCGCTGCACCTGTCGAACGGGGCGACGGTGAACGACAAGCTGGGGGCCAAGGAAGGGCGCCTCGCCGGGTGGCTGGCCGACGGGGCCGCCCCCGACCGACTCGTCACCGAGGCGTATGCACTGGCGTTGTCGCGCGCCCCGCGGGAGGCGGAACGGAGCGCCCTGCTCCGGGCCTTCGACGACGCGGGTCCCGGACAGCGCTCGGCGGTCGCGGAAGACCTGCTCTGGTCGATCCTCACCAGCCGCGAATTCCTCTTCCAACACTGACCATGAGGCGATGCCACAGAGTCGGGATCCGTCGCGCCATGCTTGCCGTGGCCGGGTGGATGATCCTGGTGGCCGGGATCCCGATCCTTGGCCGGGCGGCCGGGGATCCGGCCTACGAGCGCGACATCGCGCCCATCCTGCGCACGCACTGCTCGGGCTGTCACAACGACGTCGATCGCGAGGGCGAGTTCTCGGTGGAGACCTTCGCCAGCCTCAGCCGGGGGGGCGACAAGGGGGCGACGCTCAAGCCCGGGGATCCCGACGCATCGCTGCTGGTGCGGCTCATCGAGGGCCGGGCCAAGCCGGTGATGCCTCCGAAGGAAGAGCCTCGGGTTCCGGCCCCGGAGATCGCGCTGCTCCGCCGGTGGATCGCCCAAGGGGCGCGGGGGCCGACCGACGACGTGTCTCTCCTCAAGCACCTGTCCGTGCCCGAGGTGGCGGTGCCGTCCGGCGCGGCCACCCCGTGGACGGCCGCGGAATTCTCTCCGGACGGTCGGAGCCTCGCTCTCGGTACCTCCGGCCGCGTGGAGATCCGCGACGCCTCGGGGCGGCGCACCCGGCGGGTGATCCGGGAGTTTCAGGGCAAGGTCAACGCCCTGCATTTCTCGGCCGACGGGGCGGCTCTGCTCATCGCCGGCGGCATCACCGGGTTGGACGGCGTGGTGGAGGTGCGCTCGGCGACCACGGGAGAACGCCTCGCCCGATTCGAGGGCCACCGCGATGCGGTGCAGGACGCGGAGTGGTCGCCCGACGGTCGCTGGCTGGCCACGGCCGGCTATGATCGATCGATCCGGTTGTGGAGGGTGGCCGACCGCTCGTTGGTCTGGTCCAACTCGGTCCACAACGGTGCGGTCTTCGACCTGGCCTTCGATCCCTCCGGCGCGGTGTTGGCCTCGGCCAGCGCCGACCAGACGGTGAAGCTGTGGCGGGTGCGCGATGGTCATCGCCTCGACACGCTGAACCAGCCCCAGGGTGAACTGAATCGCGTGCTCTTCAGTGGCGACGGCAATCACATCCTGGCGGTCGGCTCCGACCGCAGGATCCATCAGTGGCGCTTCGTTTCGCGCGAGACCCCGGCCATCAATCCGGTGGTGGCCGCCCGGTTCGCCCACGACGCCGGCATCGTCGCCATGGCCCTGTCGCCGGACGGGCGTTTCCTGATCACGGGAGCGATCGACCGGTCGCTCAAGCAATGGCGCCTGCCCGAGTTGCAGGAGCTGGCCTCCTGGAGAGGCCTTCCCGATGTGGTCGGGGCGCTCGCGATGCCCCCCTCGGGCCGCAGTGTGATCGCGGCACGGATGGATGGCTCTTTGGCGTCGGTGGCCCTTCGCGGGGTGGATGCGGCGATCCCGTCCTCGAGGGTGTCCCGTCGGGCATCGCCGGCCACCAGCCGTCCGATCGCGGCTGCGGCGGATGCGGGGCGACCGGCGGTCCATCAGGCCGAGATCGAACCCAATGATGCCGTCGCCCGGGCCCAGTCGATCCCGGTTCCCTCGGAGATCTACGGGCGCATCGGGCGCCCGGGCGATGTGGATCTCTTCTCCTTCGAGGCCCGCCCCTCCGAGCCCCTGACCCTGGAGGTCCGGGCGGCGCGCGATGGGTCGGCCCTGGATTCGCGGCTGGAGATCCTGGGTGCCGACGGCCTGCCGGTGGAGCGGGTGGTCCTGCAGGCGGTCCGGGATTCCTGGTTCACCTTCCGTGGCAAGGACTCCGAGACCGTGGACGATTTCCGGCTCCAGAACTGGGCCGAGATGGAATTGGACGAATACCTCTATGCCAACGGTGAGGTGGTGCGTCTTTGGCTCTACCCGCGCGGCCCCGACTCCGGGTTCAAGGTCTACCCCGGCGAGGGGCGTCGTCAGCCCGCCTTCGGCACCACCGCGTTGTCGCATGCGCTCAATGAACCGGCCTACCTCGTGAAGGCGTATCCGGCCGGTGCCCGGCCGATCCCCAACGGACTGCCGGTCTTCCGTTTGAACCACCAGAACGACGATGATCCGAGCCGGCAGGCCGGCGTGGACTCGGTGTTGTTGTTCACCGCACCCACCGCGGGTCGGTATCGGGTCCGACTCACCGACACCCGGGGATTCGGGAGCGCGACCCAGCATGCCTACCGCCTGTCGGTGCGCCCGCAGCGCCCCGACTTCACCGTGCGCATCGAGGGGATGAACCCCAAGGTGGGACCGGGCAGCGGCCGGGAGATCCGCTTCGTGGCCACCCGGTCGGAGGGGTTCGACGGCCCGATCCGCATCGACCTGGACCGTCTGCCGCCCGGGTTCTCGGCGAGCGCCCCGGTGGAGATCGAGGCCGGTCAGATCCGTGCTGCGATGGTCCTGCGTGCGGCGGTCGGCGCCGAGGATCCACAGGCATCCGCCGATCAGGCCGTCCGGGTGACGGCTACGGCGATGATCCGGGGCAGGGCGGTGACCCGCGAATTGGGGGGGCTGGGCGACATCGCGCTGGATGCCGCGCCGAAGCTGACCGTCGAGATCCTGCCCGGGCCGGACACCTCGGTGTTCCGCCAGGAACCCGGGCGGCCGATGGAAGTGCGGATCCGCCCCGGCCAGACGATCAGCGCACGGGTACGGGCCGACCGCCGCGACTTCCAGGGGCGCATCGAACTGGGGGGCGACGATTCCGGCCGGAACCTTCCGCACGGCGTCTATGTCGACAACATCGGTCTCAACGGCCTGCTCATCGTCGAGGGCCAGACCGAACGCGAGTTCTTCATCACGGCCGCCCGCAAGGTCCTCCCTGGAGAACGGTTGTTCCATCTGCGGGCCACGGGCGACGGTGGCCAGTGTTCCCAACCGGTGCTGCTCAAGATCCTCGGCGACTGAGGCGGGGTGACTCCGGATGCCCTAGGGCTCCGCGCATTCGCGCGCTCGACTTCGCCGGGTTCCGACGTAGCGTCCGCACACTCAACGGTATGCTGACCCTCACTCTCGGACATTCGCCCGATCCGGACGATGCCTTCATGTTCTATGGCCTCGCGAAGGATCTGATCCCCACGCCGGGCCTTGCGTTCGAACACATCCTCCAGGACATCCAGACGCTCAACGAGCGGGCGACCCGTGGTGAATTGGACATCTCGGCCATCAGCATCCACGCCTACGCCCATGTCTGCGACCAGTACGCATTGCTGCCGAGCGGGGCGAGCATGGGCGACGGTTATGGCCCCATGCTGGTCTCGAAGCATCCCTACACCCGCGACGAGGTGTTGCGCCGGCGCATCGCCATCCCGGGCCGGATGACCAGCGCCTTCCTGGCCCTGCAGTTGTGGGCCGGTCGCCTCGGGGCCGAGTTGGACCTGGTGGTGGTGCCGTTCGACGAAATCTTTCAGGCGGTGAAGTCCGGGGTGGCCGATGTGGGGTTGATCATCCACGAGGGTCAGTTGACCTACGCCAACGAAGGCCTGGTGGTGTGCGAAGATCTCGGGGTGTGGTGGGGCCGTGAGAACGAAGGCCTGCCGCTGCCCCTGGGCGGCAACGTGATCCACAAGCGGCATGAACCGGCGCTGCGCAAGCGCGTCAGCGACATCCTGACGGCCAGCATCCAGTACAGCCTCGATCACCGGCCCGAGGCGGTGGCGCATTCGCTGCAATGGGCTCGCGACATGGGGAAGGATCTGGCCGACCGCTTCGTGGGCATGTACGTGAACCACTGGACCCTCGACTACGGTGAGCGCGGTCGCGAGAGCATCCGCCGCTTCCTCGCCCGCGGTCAGGTCCTGGGAGCCATTCCCAAGGCCCCGCCGCTGGAGTTCGTGGTCTAGTCAGCTGCCCGGCCTTTCGAGTGGGTTGACCGATCGAGACCACCACCTCTGCATTGCTGCCACTGGCGCCAAACGCTAATTGTTGATCATGGCTTCAGAGCTCGACAATTCCACCGAAGCACTGGCCTCGATTCCAGCTCCTCCGGGGCTGATCGAACGAGCCCATGAGCTGGTGCGGACCCATCCGGAGTGTTTCTGGTTCCGCCATCCCGAGGCCCGCATCCGGCATCTGGAGGACATCCGCTTGGTCGTGGAGCATCTGCGGGAATACGGCGATCGCCGCGCCTGGTGGGCGGCTCAGGAGTTGCACAAATGCCTCTCACCGCTCTCCAAAAAGACGTATTAGCCGTTCTTGCCGGTCTCCGCAGCGAGGAGAGCCACTTCGCTGGGGGCATCGTGCTGAATGCCGGGGAAGACTCTCCGCGTTTCTCGAGCGACTTCGACCTGTTCCACGAACTGGCCGAGGAGGTGACCCGTGCGAGCGAGCGCGACGTGTTATGTTTGCGACAGGCGGGATTTCAGGTGGAGACCCCGTCGCCCTGTGGCGAGTGGGAAAAGGAGACCACCTTTCGCAAGGCCCGAGTGTTCCGAGGAACCGAGTGGGTTGAGATCGACTGGGCCGCCGATTCGGCCTTTCGGTTTTTTCCCATCGAGCGCGATCCGGTGCTGGGGTGGCGGTTGCACCGATTTGATGTCGCCACGAACAAGGCCCTGGCGTTGTCGGCCAGGACGGAAACCCGTGATTACGTCGATATCGTGGAGCTCCACCGCACCTACCCGCTCGCGGCGATTTGTTGGGCGGCTTGTGGTAAGGATCCGGGTTTCACCCCGCTCTCGTTGCTGAAAATGATGAAGCGCTTCGGTCGGATTGATCCGGGAAGGTTGGAGGAGATTCAGGCCCGTGCCATCGACCCTGTCGCTCTCAAGACGGCTTGGATTCAGATGAGTGACGAAGCGGAGGCTCAGATGATCCGCGTGGCGGACGCTCGGCCCGATCTGCCGATCGGCGTGGCCTTCGTCGATGAATCGGGTTGTCCTGCTTGGATTGGAGACAATCCGTCGCTTCGTCTCCACGCCCCGACTTCCCGTGGATGCTGGCCGAAAATCCACGGCTTGGAGCCGTGATGGGGTCTTGCCTCAGATCTGCCAATCGACGGCGGCGACGGGGCGCTCCTTCTTGGCGGTGACCTTCAGGCGGTGGTCGTCCATGAGCACCAGGGACTCGGGTGGCACGCTCTGCATGAGGAAGACGTTCGCTCCGATGGTGCTGCCGGCGCCGATCACCGTATCGCCGCCCACGATCGTGGCGTTGGCGTAGATCGTCACCCGGTCCTCGATGGTGGGGTGACGTTTCTGACCGCGCAGCGCCTGGCCCGCAGCGAGCGATCGGGCCACGAGACCCACGCCCTGATACAGTTTGACCCGGTTGCCGATTACGGCCGTTTCGCCGATGACCGCGCCGGTGCAGTGATCGACGAAGAAATAGCCGCCGATCCTGGCCCCGGGATGGATGTCCATGCCGGTCCGGCTGTGCGACCACTCGGCCATGATGCGCGGCAGGAAGGGGACCTCGCGCAGGTACAAGGCATGGGCCAGGCGGTGCACGGCGATGGCCTCGACGAACGGATAGGCCACGATGATCTCCTCGCGGTTGGCGGCGGCAGGATCGCCCGAGAAGGCCGCCTCGACGTCCGTGGTGAGGATCTCCCGGATGGCCGGGAGTTCGCGCAGGAATTCGCTCACCAACCGATGGGCATTGGGTCTCGGGTCGGACTTGGTGGCTCCTGAACCGTTGGCCCGATCCGCGCACTGCAAGGCCTTGTAGAGCTCGTCTTCCATACGGCCCGCCACGTTGTCGAGGAGCAGGGCCGTCTCGGCCTTCAACTCCGAGCTGTGGATGAGGTGATCGTCGAAGAAGCCGGGGAAGATGAGTCGGAGCAGGTCGCGGGTGATGTCGGCGACCGACGCCTTGGAGGGCAGGTTGATCCCGTCCAGATGGTTGATGCCCCCGTGGCGCGAATAGCTCGCCAGCAGGGCGTCGGTGATCTCGGTGATCGGGAACTGCACGGGGCAACCATGGCGGAGATCCCGGGACTTGGCCAGCCGGAGGGCGGGGTGGCGCTGAGGAAGTGGGGGTGCGGTGGATTCGGGAAGATGGCCCGCCCTTGTCAGGAGCCGGCTTCGGCAACAAAAAAGCGCGCACCGGTGAGGGTGCGCGCTTGGAAACGGAAGCGGACGATCAGTCCTGGGTCTTCTTCTCCTCGGCGGCCGCGAAGGCGTGCTCGAGGGCGACCAGGTCTTCACCGGGCTTGAGCTGATCGAGGAGCTTCTGCTCCTCCTTCAGCTGCTCGGTGCTGTAGTTCGCGGCCTTGATGGACAGACCGATGCGGCGATCGGCACGGTCGATCTTGATGACGCGGGCGGTGACATCGTCGCCGACCTTGAGGACGTTCTTGATCTTGTCGACCCGCTCCTCGCTGACCTGCGAGATGTGGACCAGACCGTCGATGTCGTTGGGCAGGCCGACGAACGCGCCGAAGCTGGCCAGCTTGGTGACCTTGCCGGTGACCAGATCGCCCACCTTGAAGAGGGTCTCGATCTGCTCCCAGGGATCCACGCCCAGCTGCTTCATGCCGAGGCTGATGCGCTGGTTGGCCTTGTCGACCTCGAGCACGACCGCCTCGACCTCGTCGCCCTTCTTGAGGACTTCGCTCGGGTGGTTGACCTTGCGGGTCCAGCTCATGTCCGACACGTGCACCATGCCGTCCAGGCCTTCCTCGAGCTCGAGGAACGCGCCGTAGCTGGTGAGGTTGCGGATCGGGCCCTTGACCTTGGTGCCCGGCGGGTACTTGGTGTGGGCCAGATCCCACGGGTTGGTCTCGAGCTGACGGATGCCGAGGCTGATCTTCTGCTCGTCGCGGTTGATGCCGAGCACGACCGCCTCGATCTCCTGGCCCTGCTTGAGGACGTCGGAAGGCTTGGCGATGCGCTTGGTCCAGGACAGCTCGGTGACGTGCACCAGACCCTCGACGCCCGGCTCGATCTCGACGAACGCGCCGTACGGCACGAGGTTGACGATCTTGCCCTTGACCTTGGCGTTGACGGGGTACTTGCCCTCGATGTTGTCCCAGGGGTTGGACAGCTTCTGCTTGAGTCCGAGGCTGACGCGCTCCTTCTCGCGGTTGATGTCGAGGACGACGACGTCGATCTCCTGACCCACCTTGAGCATCTCGCTCGGGTGCGTGAGGCGACCCCAGGACATGTCGGTGATGTGCAGCAGGCCGTCGAGGCCGTTGAGGTCGATGAACGCGCCGAAATCGGTGAGGTTCTTGACGGTGCCCTTGCGGATGTCGCCGGGCATCATCTCGGACAGCAGCGACGAACGGCGGGCGTTGCGCTCGGTCTCGATGATCTCGCGGCGGCTCAGGACCACGTTCTGGCGGTCCGGGTTGAGCTTCACGACCTTGAACTCGTAGGCGTTGCCCACGAAGGCGGCGAGGTTCTTCGGCGGGACGATGTCGACCTGCGACGACGGGCAGAACGCCTCGACGCCGATGTTGACGATCAGGCCGCCCTTGACGACGGACTTCACCTTGCCGGTGACGTTGCCACCCTCGTTGCAGATGCTCTGGATGCGGTCCCAGTTCTGCTGGAACTCGGCCTTCTCCTTGGACAGGTGGACATTGCCCTCCTTGTCTTCGGCCTTCTCGATGAGGACGTCGATGATGTCGCCCACGACGACCTTCTCGAACTCGACGAACTCGGAGGCGTTGACGACGCCCTCGGATTTGCCGCCGATGTCCACGAGGACTTCCTTCGGACGGACCTCGATGATGGTTCCCTTGACGATCTGACCGGCCTGGAATTGGCGGTCGTACTGCTTCAGCAGTTCTGCGAATGCGGCGGAGGCCGACATAATGGTATGGTGACGGACGCGCGAGCGCCCGTGCTGTTTATCTGCGAGGAGACTTGAGCGGGGCGAGGTACGATTGCCCCTCAGAAGACTCCATTGCCCAACGTGACCGACGTTGCGGTTGGCAACGGAGGTTAGCGGTTAGGTGACTGGTTTAACTGTGTTTCTCAGCCGAAAAATGCCGCCACACGAGTGACGGCCGGCATCGCAGACGGTGGAGATTGCCCCGGGGGAGGCAAGCGGGTTTTTCAGGAAAAGAGCCCATTCCCGACGCTCCGCGGGGTTCAAGCCGATGGGAATGCGCTTGTTTCGGCCCGCTGCGATCACGAAACGGAAACCGGGGTCGGAAACGGGTTCAGAAACGGGGTCGGGGAACGATTTCCGATGGCGGATGCATGGCCGGATTCAAAGCGGGTCGATGGGTGGCGGTCGCCGAAACGGCGCTGCTGCGGGGGATGAACTGCCAGGAGGCGTCGCCTGTTCAGGTTCTGGAGACTGGCCCTACCCGCCACCGGGTGGACCGATGGTGTCGCGACAAAGAGGCGAGCATGATCGCCCTTGAGCAACCATCGCCAGATTCGAAAACCGGACCGCACGCGGCATGCATCGAGGGTTTCGGTGAATAGTGCCCTATCGCTTCCGACGGACGAGGCGACCATCCGTTTTCGCCGCTGCGCCCAAGCCAAGACTGGATAGGGGGACATCCAACTCGACGTGGACCTGCCGGTTTATGGGTCTACGGTGGATGAAGCGCGGTCGGGTCGAATTCGGAAATCGTTCCCTGACCCCTTTCCCTGACTCCTTTCCCCCTTTCCCGTTCCCTGACGCAGCCGAAGATCCTCGGCTGGAATTGAAAAGACGCCGATCCACAGTGGACCGATGGGTGATCCCTCGTTTTTAATCCGGCCATTCCTCCCATGAAGACCCAGTTGAGCCGATCCCGACGCCACTTCCTCCGGAGTGCCGCAGCAGCCGGAGCGGGCATGTTGCTGACGCCGCTGGCGATGCATGCCGCCCGATCGAAACCGGCCTCCGAGCGGATCACCGTCGGAATGATCGGCATCGGTGCCATGGGGCGTCCGCATCTCGACCGGTTGTTGGGATTCGAGGATGTCCAGGTGGTGGCGGTGTGCGATGTGGAGAAGACCCGCCGGGAAACGGCGCGGGCCCAGGTGGAGAAGCGCTACGCGGCGCGTCAAAAGGACGGCGTTTTCAAGGGTTGCGATGCCTACACAGATTTTCGTGCTCTCATCGCCCGCAAGGACATCGATGCCGTGGTCGTGGCCACACCCGATCACATGCATGTGATCATCGCTTTGGCGGCGGCGCGTGCGGGCAAGGACATCTATTGCGAGAAACCCCTCACACAAAACATCCACGAAGGACGCCTGTTGGTGGATGCGGTGAAGAAGCACCGCATCATCTTCCAGACCGGAAGCCAGCAGCGCAGCGAGTTCAACGACCGGTTCCGGAAGGCCGTGGAGTTCATCTGGAATGGCCGGATTGGTCGCCTCAAGACGATCCACGTGGGAGTGGGCGCGCCGCCGGTGCCCTGCGATCTCCCCGAACAACCCACACCCTCCGATGTGGATTGGGAATTGTGGTTGGGACCGGCGCCGCTGCGCGGTTACAACGAGATCCTTTGCCCCAAGGGCATGCACCGGCACTACCCTCTGTTCCGCAATTACCGCGAGTTTGCCGGGGGTGCCCTGGCCGACATGGGGGCGCACCACTTCGACATCGCCCAATGGGCCATGGGCATGGACGCCAGCGGCCCCACGTTGATCACACCGCCCGCCGGAGATGCCGTCACCGGACTCAAGTTCACCTATGCCAATGGCGTGGAACTCTTCCACGGTGGGAAGAGCGGATGCACCTTCGAGGGCACCGATGGCACCCTTCATGTCGACCGCGGGGTCTTGGAAAGCAGCCGGCCGGAGATCCTGAGCGCTCCCTTGTCGGCCACCGACCGGCGGGTCTACCCCTCCAACCAACACATGAGGAACTGGTTGGACTGCGTACGGGAACGGCGTCAGGCCATATGTCCGGCCGAGGTGGGGCATCGAACGGCCTCCGTCTGTCACTTGGCGAACATCGGCTACCAATTGCGCCGGCCGCTGCAGTGGGATCCGGTGAAGGAACAGTTCCGCAAGGATCCGGAAGCCAACCGACTGGTGTCGCGGCGGCCCCGGGCCCCGTGGTCCTACTCGATGTCCTGAACCCCTGGTCGCCATCAAGAGTCCCCCGACAGCGGCGTTGCGTATCCGGGAACTGGGCACCTCCCAGCGAGACCTGAACCAGTTCTGGCGGGTCATGGTGGAGGTTTCCGGAGCCGAGCCCGCCTGTGTCCTCCCGCTCCGCATCGAGGTCACCAGTGTCTTGGGCCCGGAGAATCCCTTCTGGTCACAGGCACGCCGGTCACTCTGGATCGCCGAATGTCATGGGCGGGCCGTCGGGCGTATCGCCGGTATCATTTCCGCCGAACACCAGCGCCTCCACGGCGCCGGGACCGCCTTCTTCGGTCACCTCGAGAGCGTCGACGATCCGGAAGTGGCCCGAGGGTTGTTGGATGCGGTGTCCCATTGGGCACGGGCTCAGGGTTGCGATCGATTGCTGGGTCCCATGAACCCCAACATCAACGAGGAGTGTGGGCTCCTGGTGTCGGGTTTCGACCGTCCCAACAGCGTGATGATGCCGCACACGTCGCCCCATGTGCCCCGCCTGCTGGAGGCCGAAGGATTGCGCAAGGCCAAGGATTTGCTGGTCTATGACATCGATCTGGCCCGGAGCCCCGTCGAACGGCTCGAGCGTTTCCGCAAGGCGGCCGGCCGGCGCGCGAGCGATGTGCGACTCGTCGCCGTGACTCCCGGCAATCTCGACCGTCTGCTGCCGGCCCTGAAGCGAATCTACAACGAGGCCTGGGAGCGCAACTGGTGCGCGGTTCCGATGAGTGGGGCGGAGATCGATTTTCTGGCCAAGCGGTTGAAGCCCCTGTTGCTCGAGGGATTGGTCTGGTTGGCCGAAGCGGCCGGTCAACCGGCAGGCCTGCTTCTGGCGATTCCCGATGTGAATGAGGCCTTGGGACCGCTGCGCGGAGAGCTGTTCAGACCTGCGCTCCTGTCCGCGTTGCCCATGCTTTTGGGTTGGAAACGGCCGCAGCGCTTTCGACTGGTGGCCTTGGGGGTAACGGCGGCGCATCGGAGGCGGGGGATCGAGGGCATGATGTTCGCCGAGACGCTGGCGGCGGCGAAGCGCCTGGGGTTCGCCCGGTGTGAAGCTTCCTGGATCCTGGAGGACAACCGAGCGGTCCAACAACTGGTGGAACTGTTCCACGGGACCGAGGTCCAGCGGTATCGGATCTACGACCGTGCGCTGT
>JBEGWF010000026.1:0-28498 GCA_041177965.1 Verrucomicrobiota bacterium
AGATTGCGGATCACCGACGGAGCGCCGGCCCGGCCCTGGAGGGTCATCCAGAGGGCTCCGAGTCCCGCCGAGCAGTCCCTGAGGAAATGCCGGCGGGTCCAGTGCTGGTGATGGGCGATCAGCGATTCCTGCGGGAGTTCCATGGCAAAACCCTTTTGAAGCCCGGCCCGGATGGCCAGTCAAAACAGCACCCGCGGATGGCCTTTTCCTCCGCTCAAGTTGGCGGAGACGTTCCGGGAACGTGGGGCCTTGTCGGCATACCCGCTCCGCAGACAGGAACACCTTCGAATCCGACCTCGAATCAGCCTTCGGACGATGGCTCGTAATTCCCCAGGACTTCTCCCAGGACCACGGTGAAGTTCAGGTTGCCGCTGCCCAGATCGACCCCCGGCAACCACTCCCGATCCAGTTCGGCCAGCAGCGCCGGCACCTGGTCGGCACCCAGTCCCGCCTCCTTCAGGAGAATCACCGTGCCCGCCACCGTGCCGTCGGGCATGTAGTGGAGGTCCACCGCGGCGACTTCGCGTTCCTCGCGCAGGGCCAGGAGTCGCTCGGAGTGGGGCGTGCGCAGCGTGCGGGTCCAGCGGAGGGGTTTCATGGATGGGATGGATGCCGGGTGGAAACGAAGGGAACTGGGCTTGGAAAGGATGGGAACCCGAGGAGGCCCATGGGAGTTTCGTGCGTTCAGGTCATCAGACGAACCCCGACCCACAGGGCTCCGGCTCCGAGCCCCAGCGCCAATGGCACCAGACACCCTTGCTTGCCGTCGGTTCGATAGCTCAGTCCGGTGCCCGGCAACGAGAACGTGGTGTAGCGGCGGCCCGACGGCGTGACCGTGGTCCGCACCCCGCGCGTGCCGATCGACCCGCCGACCCCCGACTTGCTCAGGTTGACGCGGAAGGGGCCGAGACGAATCGATTTGCGGTAGGAGAATCCCATGCCGGCGCTGCGGTGACCGATCTTCGGCGGAGTTGGCGCGCCCGACAGGATTCGAACCTGTGACCATCCGCTTAGAAGGCGGATGCTCTATCCAGCTGAGCTACGGGCGCGACCTCCGCGGAGCGGATTGACCAAGGTTGACCCCTGACTCCCTGCCTGTCCACCCCGTCGAGGGGGCGGAATCCACCCGCGAGTGCCCCGACAGGGATCGGCTCCTCCAGAGGCGTCAGCGAACCGCCCCAGAGGACGAAGGAGCCGGCCCGCGCAGATGGTTCACATAATCGGCGACCGCCGCCTCGAGGGAGGTTGGCGTGTACACGATCCCGGCACGGGCGGTCTTGGCCATGGTGGCCTGGGTGAAGTACTGGTACCGACCGCGCAAATCCTCCGGCATGGGGATGTATTCGATCGACGCCGGTCGGCCCAGCGCCGCGAACGCGGCCTCGATGAGGTCGCGGAACGAACGGGCCCGCCCCGTGCCCAGATTGAAGAGCCCCGAGACCTCCCGGCGCTCGGCGAACGACAACATCACCCGCACCACATCCTTGACGTAGATGAAGTCCCGGAGCTGGCCGCCATGGGGGTATTCGGGCCGGTGCGACTCGAAGAGACGGACGGTCCCCTCCTTGAGGATCTGGTGATACCCGTGCCAGACCATGGAGGCCATGCGTCCCTTGTGCCCCTCTCCGGGGCCGAACACGTTGAAGAATTTGAAACCGACGCACTGCGCGGGTCCCGGAACGCCGAGGCGCTCCTGCGCCTCGACCCAGAGGTCGAAGTCGTGCTTGGACTTGCCGTACAGGTTGAGCGGCCGGAGACGGGACAGATCGACCGTGTCGTCGAACCCGTTCTCGCCATCGCCGTAGGTCGCCGCGCTCGAGGCGTAGAGGAGCCGGGCGCCATGGGCCGCCGCCCAGTGCCAGAGCTTCTGGGAGTAGCCGAGGTTGTTGTCGGCCAGATAGTTCCAGTCGGTCTCGGTGGTGGAACTGCAGGCGCCCATGTGGAAGACGAGCTCGGGACGCAGGATGCCGGCCTGGAGGGCCTCCAGGAACTGGGAGTGGGTCAGGAAACGGACTCCGTCGAAGGCCTCGGTCGCGGATCCCATCGCCGGTTTCAGCGGATGATCCACCGCGAGCAATTCGGAGGCGGCGTGCAGTCCGCGCAGCGTGCGCAGCAGCTGTCCGCCGATGAATCCGGCCGCACCGGTCACGACGATGCGGATCGGAGGCGGAGACTGGTCCCCGGCGCGGCCCGGGACATGGAGGGTTTCAGGCATGGGAATCGGAAAACGTCCGACGGGGGGCATCATGGTCTTTCCACGACGTCGCGGAAAGCGCCGACATCCGACGGCCTCAGAGGCGCCAGTATCGATCGGTCCCCCACCCCGCCTCCGCCACGTGGACGGGATCGAAGAATCCTTTGACATCGATCAACACCGGGACCTCGGCGCCTCCCAACTGGCGCAGGACCTCCAAGGGATGCGCCTCGACCAGACGGCGGTGCTTCACGGCGAGCACGATGGCATCGTAGGGGGCCTCCGCCCCGGCCGATGCCGCCAGTTCGACGCCATATTCGTGGAGCACCTCCTCCGGATCGGCATGAGGGTCGACGGGCAGGCACCGGACACCGTAGCTCCGCAACTCCGTCAAGATGTCGATCACCCGCGTGTTGCGCACGTCCGGGACGTTCTCCTTGAAAGTCCAACCCAGGATCAGGACCTTGGCTCCCTTGACCGCCCGACCGGCCTGGATCAGCAGCTTCACGGTCTTCTCGGCGATGAACTTCCCCATCGAGTCGTTGACGCGACGCCCGGCCAGGATCACGTCCGGATGGTAGCCCAGGCTCTCGGCCTTGAAGGCCAGGTAGTACGGATCCACCCCGATGCAATGCCCCCCCACCAGTCCGGGCCGGAAGGGCAGGAAATTCCACTTGGTGCCCGCGGCCTCGAGCACGTCCAGCGTGTCGATGCCCTGACGATCGAAGATCAGCGCCAACTCGTTCATCAGGGCGATGTTCAGGTCGCGCTGGGTGTTCTCGATGACCTTGGCGGCCTCGGCGGTCTTGAGCGTCGGCGCGACGTGGATGCCGGCGGTGATGACGGCCCCGTAGATCCCGGCCAGGAGGTTCGCGGTCGCCGGTAGATCACCGGCCACCACCTTCCTGATCTTCTCGACGGTGTGCTCGCGGTCCCCGGGATTGATCCTCTCGGGCGAATACCCGGCGTAGAACTCCCGTCGCCAGGTGAGTCCGCTCTCGTGCTCGATCACCGGAATGCAGTCCTCCTCTGTGCAGCCCGGGTAGACGGTGGACTCGAAGACCACCGTGGTGCCGGCCTCGATATGCCGGCCGATCAGCTTGGAGGCCTTGATCAACGGGGTCAGGTCGGGCCGATGGTGGGCGTCGATCGGCGTGGGGACGGTGACCACGACCAGACGGGATCGGCTGATCGCCGCGGGATCGGTGGTGAACTCGATCGGGTGGCGCCGAAGCTGTTCCTCGGTCAGTTCCAGCGTGCGGTCATGCCCCGACTGCAATTTCTGGACACGGACCGGGTCGATGTCGAAGCCGAGGACCCGGAAGCGGGCGGCGAACGCGACCGCCAGAGGCAGACCGACATACCCGAGACCGACGACGCAGATGGACTCGCGTCGATCGGCGAAGGCCTCCAGCGAAGGGGCGCAGCGGGGGGCGGAGGTGCCGGGATTCATCAAGGCCATGCTTGAAACAAACCCGCCCGGCGGCAATCCCGAACCTCCGACCGGAAGCCGGTGGACGTGTCCCGGCGGGCTCCACCGCACCCACCCCGCCACGGCCTCACTGGGCGAGGCTCAGGTCACCCTCCGCGCTGCGGTTCCCGCGGACGGCATCGGCGATGTTGGCCGGTTCCCCGGCGGGCGAGGTCGTGCCCTCCTCCTTGTTGAAGCGGACGCTCACGATCTTGCTGACGCCGCGCTCCTGCATGGTGACGCCATAGAGCACGTCGGCCATGGAGATGGTCCGCTTGTTGTGGGTGATGACCACGAACTGGCTGTGGTCGAGGAACCGCTTCAACACCGCCGTGAACCGGTTGATGTTCGACTCGTCGAGCGGCGCGTCCAGCTCGTCGAGCACGCAGAAGGGCGACGGCTTGACCTGGTAGATGGAGAACAGCAGCGCGACGGCGGTCATCGTCTGCTCGCCGCCCGAGAGCAGCGAGATGCTCTGCAACTGCTTGCCCGGTGGGCGGGCCACGATGTCGATGCCCGCCTCGAGGACGTCCTCGCCCTCGGTGAGCTTCAGGTCGGCGCGACCGCCGCCGAACATCTCGGTGAACATGGCCTGGAAGTTGGCGCGGATCTTCTCGAACGTCTCGACGAAGAGGGTCTTCGTCTCGGTGTTGATGCGGTTGATCACCTCCACCAACTCGGTCTTGGCCTTCACCAGATCGTCGTACTGCGACTGGAGGAAGGTGTGCCGCTGCTCGGATTCTTCGTACTCCTCGATGGCCACGAGGTTCACCGGGCCGATGTCGTCCACCTTCTTCTGGAGGGCCTGGATCTGGGCCGCGACGGCGTCCCAGTCGGTCGTCCACCCCTGCTGCTCCATGACGTCCATCGGGACCACCTCGACCTTGGACAACCCGTCGTCCGAGGGCTCGATCCGGAGCCCTTCTGGCCGGATGTCCTCCAGGGCCACCTGGTACTTCTCCTGCATCCGAGCCCGAAGGTTCTCGAGGGTCAGGGTCTTCTGGGCCAGTTCCACCTCGAGCTGCCCACGCTGGCTCTGAAGGCCGGCCACACGGGCCCGGCGCTCCCGCAGCTGCTCCTCGCGGCTCTGGATCTCGCCCTCCTGGAAGCGCTTGTCGCCCATCGACTGCTGGATCTGGCCGGCCAGCACCGACCGCTCACCGGCGAGGCGCTCGATCTCGCGCCGGCATTGCCCGATGCCCGCCTCGAAGTTGGCCCGACGATCCTCGAACTGGCCCTGCTCGGTCTGGAGCCGCTCGATGGCCGCTCCCAGTTCCCGGATGCGGGTCTCCAGGGGGCCCCGCTGACGTTGGTGCGAGGCGAGCAACTGGTCCTCGGTGGCCAGCGCGATCTTCGCGTCGTTGAAGGCCTGGTTGGCGGCATCCCGGCGATTGCGCAGATCCTCGAGACCGCCGCCCAGTTCGGCCACCATCGTCGTGGCCTGCAATTCGCGCTGCTCCCATTCCGCGACCTGCGCGGCGAGGGATTCCCGTTTCTGCAGGTTCCCCGACTCCTGGGCGGCGAGGCTGTCGAGGTCGCGTTCGACCTGGCCCAGGCGGACCTCCAGCGAACGCTTGGCGGCCTGGAGCGCGTTGAACTCCCCCTGCCGGGTGGCCACTGCCACCTCCTGCTGACGGAGCTCGACCCGGACCTGCTCGAGGCTGACCTGCAGGGCCGTCTGCTCGGAGTGCAGGGCGCCCTGCCGGCGGCTGGCCTCGGCGATGGCGTCCTGAAGGGTGGCGATCTCGGCCTGGAGTTCGGCGATCTGGTTCTTGCGGCCCAGGATGCTGGCCGGCGCCTTGCCCGAGGCCCCCTGGGCTCCGCCCGTGAACACACCCAGACGATTGAGCACCTCGCCCGTGGGCGTCACGAAGTCCCATCCCGCCCAGGCTCCGGCGGCGAGCGACAACGCGGTGCCCAGATCCGGAACGATCAGCGTGCGGCCGAGGAGGCCCGCGACGAGAGGCGCCACGGAAACATCGACCTCGACCACCGACAGCGCGGAGACCACCCCGTCGGGCAATCCCGCGGCGGTTTCGGCCGGGACCGGTGACGACAGGGACAACGCCGCGATGCTCGCCCGCCCTTTCCGGTTGGCGGACAGGTCGGCCAGGATCTCCGAGGCGGCCGCCGGTTGCTCGGTCAGCACGATCTGCAGGTGACCGCCGAGGGCCGCCTCGACCGCCACGACATGGGCATCGGGCACCTTGAGCCGATCGGCCAGGGATCCCAGAACATGCCTGCTCTGCTTGAGCGCGGCCAACGCACCGGCCCCGAAGCCCTCGTGTTGGGTGGCCAGTTGCTCGAGCACGCCGAGCTTGGAGCGCTTCTCGGCCTGCTGTCGGAGCAGTCCGTCCCGCTCCTGGGTGGCCTGGACGATCTCGGCCTGGAGCGCCTTGAGGCGCTGCTGGCTCTCCTCGAGCGTCATGCGCGAGGTCTGCACCTGGACCCGCTCGGCCTCGACCTGCTGGGTGAACTCCACCCCCTGCATCTCGAGACGGACACGCTCCTCCTCGAACTGGATCTTCTCGGAATTGAGCTTCTCCAGCCTGACGACGTTGCCCTGCAGCTGGAGGGCCAGCTGGTTGATCTCGTTGCGGATGCGCCCGAGGCCCTGCGAGGCGTTGAAGGCCTCGGCCTGGGCGCGGCGCAGGTCCTCCTGCCGGACCGACAGCTCGCGCTCAACGGTCGAAAGGGCCTCGCGGCGAAGGTCCTGCTCCACTCGGAGGCGCTGGACGGCAGCCTGCGAGGCGGCCGACCGCTCCGCCAGGGATTCGAGCTCGGCCTCGGCGATGGAGCGCCGCTCGCTGAACTGGACCACATCGCCGGCGGCCCGCGCATTCTGGTCGGCCAACTCGGCCAGGCGCTGCTGGTTGAAACCGATGACGCTCTCCTGCCGCTCCGTCTCCGCCTTCAGCTCCAGACCGCGCTGCTGCTGCTGGGAGATCTCGTGCTCCATCTCCGAGAGCCGGGCGCGCAACTGCAGGATCTCCTCCTCGAGGCGGATGACCGTCTCCTGACCCACCTCGATCTCCAACTGCGATTGGTCGACGGTCTGGCGTCGCTGCTGGATCTCGCCCGTCAGCACATCGAACTGCCGACGCGCCCACTGGGTGTCCAGGTTCTGGAGCTCGGCCTGGAAGGCCTTGAAACGGCGCGCCTTGCCCGCCTGACGCTGCAGCGATCCGATCTGGCGCTTCACCTCGCGGATGAGGTCCTCGACCCGCAGGAGGTTCTGCTCGGTGCCCTCCAGTTTTCGAAGGGCCTCGCGCTTCTGCTGCTTGAAGCGGGTGATCCCGGCGGCCTCCTCGAACACCAACCGACGGTCGTCGGGCTTGCTCGACAGGATCTGGGTGATGTTGCCCTGGGCCATGATCGAGTAGCTCGTCTTGCCCATGCCCGTGCCCGCGAAGAGTTGCTGGATGTCCCGGAGTCGGCACGAGGTCTTGTTGAGGAAGTATTCGCTGCCACCGTCGCGGTACACGCGGCGGGTGAGGGTCACCTCGTTGAACTCCACGGGGATGCCCGCCGCCCTGAGAGGATCGGCATCCACGCCGCCCAGCGTCAGGGACACCTCGGCCAACCCGAGCGGCTTGCGCGAGTCGGTGCCGTTGAAGATCACATCGGCCATCTCCCCACCGCGCAGGGCCTTGGCGGACTGCTCGCCCAGCACCCAACGGATCGCGTCCGACACGTTGGATTTGCCGCAACCGTTGGGGCCGACGATCGCCGTGACTCCCGGTTGGAAGTTCAGGCTGGTCTTGTCGGCAAAGCTCTTGAACCCGAGAACGGTCAGGTTTTTGAGATACATGGGCTGGCAGATTGGGAATCCCAGACCAACGGAGGCAAGCGGGAAACCACAATCCATAGGGCCCACTTGTTCACAACCCCACAAGATGAAGGGGGTCTTGTGAACAACTACCCCTGAGAACTCCTTGACGAAGGTCGTTCGGAGCCGGGGGATGCCGATCGCCCCCTGATGTTGAACCCATCACCATCACCCCGCCCCTTCCCAAGCCCCGGAGCGGAGTCCACCCTTGGGGCATGAAGCTGATCGGTGTCATCCCCGCGCGGTACGCCTCGACCCGGTTCCCCGGCAAACCGTTGCACCCCATCGCAGGAATTCCCCTGGTCCAGCGGGTGGTGGAGCGGTGCCGGTTGTCGCGGTCCCTGTCGGAGGTGATCGTGGCCACCGACGACGAGCGCATCGCCGGCGTCGCCCGAGGGTTCTGCCGGGTCGAGATGACCCGGGCCGATCACCCGAGCGGCACCGACCGGATCGCCGAGGTCGCGTCGCGAGTCCCCGCCGACGGATACATCAACATCCAGGGCGATGAACCGCTCATGGACCCGGCCGTCATCGACGCCGTGGCCGAGGCGCTGCGCGACAGCGACATGAGCACGGCCTCGACCCCGATCAGGGATCTGGCCGAGTTCGACAACCCCAACGTGGTCAAGGTGGTGACCACGACCGGAGGCCGCGCCCTGTATTTTTCGCGCCGGACCATCCCCTACCTGAGGGATGCCGCCCAGAAACCCCTGTCGGAGCAACTCGCGAGCTACCCCTTCCAGAAGCACCTGGGCATCTACGGATTCCGTCGGGATACGTTGTTGCGCCTGGTGGGCTTTCCGGTCTCGCCGCTGGAAGCCGCCGAGAAACTCGAGCAACTCCGGGCGCTGGAGAACGGCTTCTGCATCGCCGTGGCCCGCGTGGACCACGACAGCGTGGGCGTGGATGTGCCGGCCGACGTGGCCCGGGTCGAGGCGTTGCTGGCGGCCGCGGCGTCGGCACCTCACCGCGCATGAAGTGGTTGATCCCCACGCTGCGGATCTACCGGCCCGAAGCGCTGCGCTGCCTCGCTGCGCTCGCGCTGGTCGCACTCACCACGGCCGCGGCGGTGATCAAGCCCTGGCCCTTGGCCTGGATCCTCGACGCGCTTTCCGACCGCTCCACCGACACCGACCGCATCGCCCGATGGACGCTGGCCCTTCTGGGGGCCCACCTGCTGCATGGACTGCTCGCGGCATGCCAGCAGAACCTGGTGATCGACCTGGGGTTGCGTGGGCTCCAGCGCATCCGTCACCGGGTCTTCGAACGCCTCGTCCGCCTCTCGCCCCGGGAAGTCCAGGGGACCGCGGCGGGCGACTGGATCTACCGTGCCACCTGGGACACCTACGCCTTCCAGACCCTGTTCACCCACGGCATCTTCACCGGACTGACCGCCGCGACGGGAGTGATCGCCATGACGGTGGTGATGGCGAGGATCCACCTGCCCCTGACCGCCGTGGCGCTGGCCACGGTGCCTCCGCTGATCGGTGTCATGCGTTTCTTCGGACCCCGACTCCAGTCGGCCGCGGCCGGGGCGCAATCCGCCGATGCCGGGATCGCTGCCGCCGTGCAACAGGCGGTGGCCAACCTGCCGCTCATCCAGGCCTTCACCCGCGAGGCCACCACCACCCAGGCCTTCGATCGACAGGCCGACGACGCGTTCCGCGCGCGTCGGGCCCAGCATCGCACCGAGGTCGCCTACCTCGCCTCGGTGGCGGCGATCCTCGCGGCAGGCACCGCCGGACTGATCGCCCTGGGGGCCCGGGAGGTCCTCGCCGGACGCCTCAGCCAGGGCCAACTGCTCGTCTTCCTCGCCTACCTGGCACAGCTCTACGAACCGCTCAACCAGCTGTCACATCTCGGCGGCACCGTCGCCACGGCACGGGCGAGTGCACAACGGGTGCTCCAGTGGATCGACGCCCCGGAGCCGGCCGCCAGCGGCACCACGACGGCCCCCCGCCCCGCCGACGGGGTCGCTCTCGAATGGCAGTCGGTGGACTTCGCCTACGAACCCGGCCGGCCGGTGTTGAGCCGACTCAGCCTGCGACTGGAACCCGGGGAGATCGTGGCCATCGTCGGCCCCAGCGGCGCGGGCAAGACCACCCTGCTGCAGCTCGTCCCCCGATTCCTTGATCCCGGCGCGGGCCGGGTGCTCTGGTGCGGCCTCGACCTGGAATGCCTGGATCGGGCCAGCCTTCGTCGTCAGGTGTCGTGGGTGTTGCAGGAGCCTCTGCTCCTGTCGGCCACGGTCGCAGAGAACATCGGTTTCGGGCGCGAGGGGGCGACCCGCGCGGAGATCGAGGCCGCGGCACAGGCCGCCCGGGCCCATGGATTCATCCAGCGCCTGCCGCAGGGCTACGACACCCGCGTGGGCGACGGCGCGGCCCGCTTGAGCGTCGGTGAAAAACAGCGCATCCACCTGGCCCGAGCCTTCCTGAAGGACGCCCCGGTGCTGCTGCTCGATGAACCCACCAGCGCCCTCGATGGCGAGAGCGAGGCCGCCGTCCTGGCCGCCGTGCAACGGCTCACCCGGGGCCGGACCACCCTCATGGTCGCGCACCGACCCGAAACCCTGCACATCGCCCACCGCATCCTGCGACTCGAGGACGGGGCGCTGACCGAGGTGCGCGCGGACCCGCGGTCCGGAGGCTGAACCCGCCCTCGGAGCCGCCTCCAGGAGACGGATCGAGGCACCGGATCCGGCCCGACCGCTCACCGTTGGACCACGAACCCGGCCTCGGCCCAGTCGGCGAAATCCTCGCGGGAACCATCGCCCGCATCCATGGCGACCAGGCTGATGCGCCGGGCGCCCTCGGGAATGGGCACATCGAAGTGCCAGGCGGAGGTCTTGACCCGCATCACCGGACTGACCGCAGCTTCCCGGCCGTCGATCAGCACCTTGAACACCACGCTGGGGAACTTCGCCAGATTGGATCCATTGCTCACCTCCAGCAGGTTCTCGTCGGCCCCGGCCAATGCCACGAAACGCCGGAACTCGGGCTTGAGGGCGTACTCCACCTCGCACGGGGCATGCACGCCGAGTCCGCGGGCGAAGGTGGTGCGATCGATCCGCAACGGGCCGCCCAGGTTGGCCCGATCGGTCTGGGGCGGCCGGGTGTTGCCCGAGTAACGCACTTCGCCGCCGTACGTGTGACCGAAACCCACGCTCCGCGAGGGCTTCAGCGCCGAGAGCGGGACATCCGGCCGTGGCGGTATCGGACCGTTCCTGGCGAACACGCCCTCGGATTCCAGACACACGGCCCGACCGTTGCGGAAGGCTCCGGCGCGAATCCGCGTGGCATCCGAGACCTGGAAGGGCCCGGTGTATTTGAGGGACTTCGCGGTGGGGACCGAACCGTCGAGCGTGTAGCGGATCTCGGCCCCGGACTGCAGCGGCGCCGTGAGGGTCACGGTGATGGGCTTCTCGAACAGGTGCGGGCGCATCCGGGTGCCCCAGGGGGTGATGCGCACCGGATCCACCACCCAGTCCTTCTTCCATCGCCCGAGCCGCGACAACTCCTCCTCGAACGAGATGGTGGGCGCCAGGTGCTTCTCGAAGTGCGCCACCACCTGCTCGGTGTTGAGGTCCGGCGTGAAGCCCCGGGCCGGATCGTAGCCCGGATGGGCGTCGGTCATGTCGCGGGCCAGCATGCACCGGAGCCCCGCCGACTTCATCGCGCGCAGGCCCATGGGCTTGCCCAGCAGGCAGACCTGGGTGTGGAAGCCCACGTAGATCAGATGGGTCAGGCCGTATTTCTGGCAGAGGGCGTACACCTCGGCCTGCGTGTCGGGCATCCAATCGTCCGGGCCGATCACCAGATCCGGGTGCATGCCGTCCCAACCGTAGTTGCCGCCGCAACGTTCGGCACCGCAGGCGCAACCCCCGGCATCGGGCACGGGTGGACAGCTGACGTTCACGGCGACCGGCACCGTCACCTTGGGCAGGTTGAACACCCGCTCCCGCTGGGGATATCCGACGTAATTGTCCACGACATCGCTCGGACACAGGAAGACCGGCATGCCCAGGTCGCGAGCCGCCGCCAGGGCCTTGTTGATCCGCGGCACGAACGCATCGACCCGCATGGTGGCCGTCTTGCACCAGTGGTAGTTCCAGATGTCCACCGCCACCACGCCGATGCGCGACGAATCGACCACCTCGTGGGTCACCCGGACCTCACCCGACTGCGGGTCGCGGGTCTGGAGGCTCCAGCGGATGGGGACGGCGGAAATCCGGGGCAGGATTCCCAGACACAGCAGGAGGATGGACAACGGTCGGGCGAGGCGGGTCATGACTTTGGAGGGTGTTGCGGTCATGGAACGGCCAATCCACCGGCATCGCAAGCCGCGCTTCAGGCCTCGCTGGGCGTGATCGCCCTTGAAGGATTCATCGGTCCGACGCGTCCGGCAGGATCGGCGGCGTGGTTTTTCGAAAGGCTCGGATGATTTGGAGGGAGGTCACCAGCGACCAGAGCCAGGCCGCACCGAACAAGGCCCCGCCCAGGATCAACCCGCGCGCCGGAGGCCAGACGAACGAGGCACCGGCCTGGAGGCTTTCCCAAGCCCCTCGGAACAACTCCCAGAACCCAGCCATGAGGATGACGAAGCCGCAGACCGAGAGGATCATCTGCAAGGCGCCCACCCACCGATGACCGGCGAGATAGGAACCCAGCCCGGGTGTGGCTCCCAGATTGATGACCAAAGCCGTCCACCCGGACGATCGATTACTGGACTTTTCGGCCATGGATCACCGTCTCGTAGGCGTGCATCAACGCCAGCATCGAGATGGGAAATGTCACGATCAATCCCACCAGACAACACATCATGCCGGCGAAGTTCAGAATCGACATCAACACCAACAACGCCAGACACGACCACCAGTGCCGTCTCACCTGTCGCCAACTCCGCTTCATGGCCGTCCAGAAGTCCAAACGTTGATCCAGGATGAGCGGCAACGAGAACATCCAATTGACCGTGAGGAAAACGGTCACCGGAAAACCGAGAAGGGCCAGTGCCAGGCCCGGCGCCAGGACTTCGAACGCCGGCCAACTCGCCGAACCCTTCGCCAAGCCCATGATGACGGTCAGTCCAACGCTGAAGAACAGGACGATGAATCCCGCCAACAGGGGCAACGACGCCAGAATCGCCGTCACCCATTGTCCCAGGAACAGGTGGCCGAACATCCTCCGGAACCCATCGAACACGGATTCCAAAGGAGGCGTTTCTCCACGAATCACCCTCAGATAAACGACGTAGAGACCGGCCAACAGCGGCCCGCCGATGATCGCACTGAAAAGACTGAAAAGAGGGCCGATGTAGGGCAAGGCTCCGAACACCGCCAGACCGAAGGAGATGAGCACGTACATCATCGTGGGCCCGAAGAGGGTTGAGAACCGCTGTTGGAACAGCCTCCAAGCCGATGTCAGGCAGTCCACGATATCCAGGTCGTAATCCCCGTCGAAATCGGAAGGAACGGATCGCGGCTGCGCCGATTCGGGCATCATGGGCGGGACCGGGGGCGGAATCGGGGGCGGCGGTTGCAGCAACCCCGCCAATTCGGGCACTTCGCGCAGGGGGCGCCACTGGCCGTCGTCTCCCTGCACCCGTGTGTCGCCGTCCACACGTCTCTCCCGGATCCATTGACCCAATTGTTCCGAGGATGCCGGGCCGTACTCGTTGCCGTCGCTGCCGAGGATTCGATACATGGTATGGGTTTGGATGTGAGTTGAATCAGTAATATCCGGCAAACTGGGACCTGACCGAGCCGCGTGTGGTCATCCTTGGGACTGTCATTGAACCTACCAATCCGAGCCTCTGGCAACGATTGAAAACGTCGGGAGCGCAACCTTCCGACAGGCCTCGACACCGACGCCGGAAGGTCGCGAGAAGGACCCATCCCATCGCCACCTCGCTCGGGGCCCCATCCTCCGCCTCACGGGCGTGGCGGGCAGCGTGATCAACGGCGTGATTGCCCAGGTGGAAAGCGATTGGCGATCTGCTTCAGATTTTTGTTGATCAGCCATCCGAGGCAACGAGCTTCTGGAAATCCTTCCGTCGCTTCCCAATTCCATGGACCGAACAAACCTCGCCCCAGGCCGACTGATCCATCTCTGGCGTCTGGGGCTCGCTCTCATCGTCGGCTTTGGTCTCGCCAACCGCTCGATCGCTCTGGAGATCGTCCGCCCGCCGGCCTCCCAGACGATCTTCCTGGGCGACCCGGTGAGCTTCCGTGTCGAAGCCCGGGGCGCAACGCCCCTCCAATACCGCTGGCTGCGCAACGGCAAACCGATGGACGGGGTGTCCGGCCCCGATTGGACCTTCGTCACTTCAGCCGCGGATCACGACGCGACGATCACCGTCGAGGTCATCGACAGCACCCTCCGACTCACAAGCCCAGCCGCCCGGTTGACCATCGATCCTGGGCTTCCGGGTGCCTATCGGACCAATCGTCTGGTCGAGGTCGTCCACCCGTGGCAGTATCAGGTGGATGGCGCGCTGCCCCACCCGCAGTGGCCGGGATGGAGCGATACCAGCACCGGATGGACCACCGGCGGCGGCGTGCTGTACGTCGAGGATTCCGAACTTCCCGGCCCCAAGACGACCCCGCTGCCGGCGACCGCCGGGAAACTGCCCACGACGGCCTTCTTCCGGACCACCTTTGTCAACCCGATCACCAACGCCCACTCCATCGAACTGGTCGCGAGCCTGCTGGTCGACGACGGAGCCCTGGTCTTCCTCAACGGTTCAGAGGTCCAGCGCCTTGGCTTGGACGAGGGCACGGTGCTGCCGACCACCCAGGCCAGCCGGAGTGTCGGAAATGCCGCCTGGGAGGGCACGTTCCCCTGGGCGGCCACCGGCCTGAAGCCGGGGACCAACGCGCTGTCCGTCGAGGTACACCAGTCGGGCACCGCCAGTTCCGACCTGGTGTGGGGACTCGTCCTCGATGCGGTCTGGCAGGAGCGGGTGCGCGATACGCTGGCCCCGAAGGTGGTCTCCGTCACACCGCCGCTCGGGTCCGCCGTCGGGGCGGCGCCTCGAATCGAGGTCCTGTTCACCGAACCGGTCCAAGGCGTCACGGCCTCCGCCCTCCGACTCAACGGCGTGCCGGCCACGGTCGTGACTGAATTGAGCGCCAACCGCTACGCCTTCGATTTCGCCTCTGCTCCGGCAGGCACCGTTGCGCTGGCTTGGTCGCCAGAACCCGGAATCACCGACCGTTCGGCCGGCGCCAACCGCCTCGACACCCGAAGTTTCTCGAACCCGGTCGAACCCGCGATCCCAGCCACCCGACTGGCGTTCGCCTCGGTAGGCCAGTCCAGCGACGCCTCCGCCGAAACCGCCGCGACGTTGGCCATCGACAATCGGGAGACCACCAGCAGCCGGACCGCCGATCTGCCTGGCAGCCACTGGTGGGGACACCTGTCGCGCATCCACCGCGTGCTGCGGGTCGAGGGCGTCCAACCGGCCGCACCCGACGACGCCCTCGGGCGGGGCTGCGTGCTGCGCCTCCTGCGCATGGACGACCAGGTGGTGTTCGAGCAGGACCTGCCCGACGTCGGACCGGGCGGCACTTGGACCATCGACCTGCCGGCCGGGGTCATGGCCCGTACCGTATGGATCGGACTCCCCGGCGATCGAACCAACGGACGCGGCACACGTCAGGTCGCCGTGGCTGAGATCCGCGTATCCGGGGTGCCGGATATCCCGTTCGGACCGCCGCCCCCGGTGACGGGGACGCCGCTCGACCGGTTGGTGGTCTCGAACAACCTGGCGTCCTTCAAACGCAGCACGATGCTGCGACTCACCGATGGCCTCGCCCCGGCCTCCCGGGCCAACGACGACAAAGCCTCCACCGAGACCAAGACCACGGAACGGACGGTCGACGGCTACTGGGAGGTCGATCTCGGAGGCACCTTCGCCCTTCATGGCATCCGCACCATCGCCGCTTCCGGCATCGGCGGACGTCTCACCAACGCCACGGTCCGGCTCTTCGACGAACAGCATGACTCGGTCTTTTCCCGGAGGATCTCCGGCCGCCCCGACACCTTCGACACCGACTTCGGCGGGCCGGTCTTCGCGAGATATGTCCGGGTCGGGCTCGAGGACAAGCGGCGGACGGACCCGGGCGGCGGCATCGAGTGGTACATCGGATTCCGCGAGGTGGCTGTGTTCGGTCGACCCACCAACGAGGTCGGCATCCTGAGCTTCGAGGCCGATGCCAAACCGACCGGATCGACCGAACGAACCCTGTCGTGGCAGGTCGAGGATGCGCTCCGGTTGGAGCTGCATCCCAGCGTGGGCTCGGTGGGTTCACTCACTGCGGCCGATGGAAAGGGTCTGGTCCGGTTGACGCCCGCGCGTTCCACCGAGTACCTGCTCGTGGCCTCCAACACCGCCGGAATCTTCGTGCGCGCCGCCTCGGTGGAGGTCCCGGGTTCGTCTCTGCCGGTGCGCCTCGACGAGTTGGTCGCGGCCAACCGCTTTTCGTTGGCCACCGCCTCGGGCGACGCCACCGATTGGATCGAGCTCCGCAACCCGGGCAACCAGCCCGTGGACCTCGCAGGGTGGAGCCTGAGCGACGATCCGACCAAACCGCGCAAGTGGACCTTCCCCCGTTGGGTGCTCGAACCGCACCAGTCGCGGGTCGTCTTCGCCTCGGGCAGCGACCGGGGCCTCGACGCGTCGGGCGACCTGCACGTGGGCTTCAGGCTGTCCCGGGCCGGCGGCACCTTGTTGCTCGTCCCGCCCGCCGCCTCGGGTGAGCCGCTGCAGCGGGTCGACTACCCCGCCCTTGGCGATGACCTCGCCTACGGCCGTGATCTGGCCGGCCAATGGCGGATGCTCGACCCGACGCCGGGCCGCCCGAACGTGTCTGCAGCCCACCAGGGCTGGGTCCGCCAGCCCGACTGGAGCCACGACCGGGGATTCCACGAGAGTCCCTTCCGCTTGGTGCTCACCGCCCCCGACCCCGATGCGACCATCCTCTATTCGACCAACGGGACCGAACCGAGCCTCGTCTACTCCAACGGCCTCGATGTGGCGCGGACGATGTCCGTCCGCGCCCGTGCGGTCCGCCCCGGCGCCCGCCCCTCCCCGGTGCAGACGCGCACCTTCGTGTTCATCGAGAGTGTGGTCGCCGCGCCGTCGATGAACCGCACGATCACCCAGAATGCCGCCCTGGCCGCACGACTCCGAACCGGCCTGCGAGCGATCCCCACCATCGCGCTGTCGCTGCCCGGGCAGCCCGAGTACCAGGAGAAGCCCGGGTCCTTCGAGATCCTCTGGCCCGACGGTCGGCAGTCGGTGCACGTCAATTGCGGCCTCTCGCGCTTCGGCAACGCCTGGACCTCGTTCGACAAGCGCAGCTTCCGGATCAAGTGCCGCAACCGATACGGCGACGACGCCATCCGGGCGCCCCTGTTCGACGGTTTCGACCACGGAAGGACTCCGGTCCGATCCTTCGACGAGCTCGACCTGCGATCCGGTTCCCACGACATGTCCGAGCGCGGCTTCTACATGGCGGGCCGCTTCGTCGAGGACAGCATGCTCGACATGGGCAGCCTCAATCCCCATGGCCGCTTCGTGCACGTGTACGTCAACGGGGCCTACTGGGGGCAGTACGATTGCCGGGAGTTGCTCTCGGAGCGCTTCCTCGCCGACTACCTGGGTGGATCGCGCGACGACTACGGTGCAGTCATGGGCAACGACAACGTCACCGACGACTTTGTCATCGGTGCCCCGGAGCCGCCGAACCTCGACCCGTGGGAGCGCGCCCGCGCCGACCGGAACCGCTACGAGCAGGTCCGCACCCGGCTCGACGTGGCCCACCTCATCGACTTCATGCTGCTGTGGACCTACGGCGACTGCGAGTCGGAGTTCCGGAGCTGCGGCCCGCTCGAACCCGGCACCGGCTTCAAGTTCTGGATCGCCGACGCCGACGGCTTCCTGCGGACCAGCGCGCTCAACCTCAACCGGACCGATCGCGAGGGGCCCGGAGGGTTCTTCGGATCGCTGGTCCGCGAGGGGCATCCAGACTTCCGCACCCTCTTGGCCGATCGAATCCATCGCCACTTCTTCAACGACGGGGCGCTCACCCCGGCGGCCTTGGAAACCCGTCTCAATCTTCGCATGCGCGAGATCGCCGACAGCCTTGTGGCCGAGTCGGCCCGTTGGAACCAGCGCACACCGGCCTCCTGGGAAGGCGCTGCCGCCACGATCCGCACGCAGTTGTTCCCGCGGCGCACGGCCACCCTGCTGGGCCAACTGCGCGCCCGGGGCCTGTACCCCAGCTTCGACCCGCCGAAGTTCGATGTGCGGGGAGGCACCGTCGCGTCGGGGTTCCGCCCGCAGCTCAGCGCCCCCTCGGGTTCCATCTTCTACACGCTCGACGGCAGCGATCCGCGGCTGCCCGGCGGGACCGTCTCACCGGCCGCGAAACTCTGGGCCGCCGACGCGGTGACGGTGGAGTCGGACCTGACCGTCACGACCCGCGTCCGTTCCACGGCCGGCGCTTGGTCCGCCGTGGACGCCGCGACGTTCCGAGTGCGCGCGCCGCGCCCACCAGGACCCGGCGACCTGTTGCCCGTCGAGATCCACTACAACCCTTCGACCGGCGGCGAGTCCGAGTTCATCGAGTTGCGCAACACGACCGCCGACCCGCTCGACCTTTCACGCTGCACCCTTTCCGGCGGCGTCAGCCTGGTGTTCCCGAACGCGACCGTGGTGGCCCCCGGCGGATCCCTGGTCGCGGTGCGCGACCCGATCGCCTTCGCCGCCCGCTACCTGTCACCCGGCTCGGCCGGCGCCCGGGCGGGCGTCCGCACGGTGGGACCGTGGGTCGGGGCATTGGACAACTCCGGCGAACGCATCGCCCTGCTCGGAGCCGACGGCTTGGAACTCTGGTCGGTGACCTACGGCACCCAGGCCCCTTGGCCGGTACGCGCCGATGGGGACGGTCGCTCGCTGGTGCTGGCCGAGCCCTCCACCGCACCCACCACGCGGGATGCCATCAATGCCTACCTGGCCGACGGTCGACGATGGTTCCCGAGCCTCGCCGACCATGGCACTCCGGGGTGGACGGACCCATTCCGGGCCTCGGTGACGGTGACCCCGGACGGACACCAGCTCCAATGGCCCGCCGTCTCGGGCGAGAGCTACCGAGTCGAGTCCACGGAGCGCCTGGCCGACCCCATCTGGACGGTGCTCGAACAGGGACCGGCACCCCGCGACGAGATCCGTCGTCGCCCCTTGGTGCCGGCCCCATCACCCGGATCGCCTGCCGGAGCCGACCCATTGGCCGACCCGGCGCGCTTCTACCGGGTTCTTTGGATCCGGTGACCCGGCGAAACGTCACCCGAATGGCAACGGCTCACCCAGGCCGCCGTGGACCTGGAGCCGAGGAACGGCCCTGAAAGGCCGACCCACGAGCAGCCTAAACCGAATCCGGGATCCGATAGCCCTTGCGGTAGGCGGGCTTGAGCAACGCATTGGCCGAAGAGTTGTTCGTGAAGCGCTCCCGCGCCGGATCGAAGAACAACTGCTTCTGTCCAACCCGGTAGGAGATGTTGGCCATGTGGACCAGGCAGGCGCTCGGATGGACCCGTGCGATGTCGGCATTGGGTGTCTGCCGGGATCGGATGCAGTCGATGAAGTTGGGCTGATGCCACTTGTCCGGGAAGTACCCCTTGTCCTGGTCGATCACCCGCCCGCCTTCGACGACGACTTGCCAGCCGCACCCATGCCGACCGAGGTACATCATCGCTTTGGTGCCGAAGATCTCGACCCGCGTGGCCGACGTCGGCCAGTGCGGCCACTTGTCTCCGTAGCGCACTTCGCCGGGGAACTTCCGCAAGTAGGGCGTGGCGTTGCCGCTCTCGCAGGTCATGGAGAAGTCCCCGTAATCGTAGGTGATGCACTGGAACTCCGGCACCTCGCGTTTCGACCGGAAGGCGTAATTGCCACCCGTGCAGAGCACTGAACGCGGATGGCCGGGATCGCCCAGCACCATCCGGGTGAGGTCGATCTGGTGGCTGGCGTCATCGGCCAGCGTGCCGCCCTTGTAGTCCCACCACGGATGCCAGTTCAGGTGACGCCCCGCGTTGTACGGCACCTTCGGGGCCGGCCCCAGCCAGGCGTCCCAATCGAGGCCTTCGGGAGCGGGCCCATCGGGCACCGGTTCCCATCGCGAACCCTCGAGCATGTTGTACACCTTGACGTGGACGATGCGGCCCAACTTGCCGCTGGCGATGTAATCGCGGGCCGACGCCGCATACGGACCGCTCCGGTTCTGGAAACCCACCTGCACAATGCGGCCGTACTTTCGGGCGGCCTCGATCATCTTGCGCCCCTCCCAGATGGCGTTGCAGGGGTTCTTCTCCACATACACGTCCTTGCCGGCCTGACAGGCCATGACGGTGGCCAGAGCATGCCAATGTTCGGGTGTCGCGATGACCACGGCATCCACCTCGCGATCATCGAGGGCCACCCGCATGTCGGAGATGCGCTGCGGCGCGCGCTTCTGGACGCGGGTCAGGTCCTTCATGATCCCATCGCCACGATCCTTCCAGATGTCGCACACGTACTTGAACTCCACCCCCGGCAGTCGGGACATCCCGGCCGAATGGTTGGAACCCCGACCACCGGCCCCGATCAGCGCGAGCACCACGCGTTGCGAAGGGGCCGATCCCACCGCGGCAGGAGTGGATGCGCGGGTCGAGACCGCGGCGACGCCGGCGGCGGAGGTCGCGAGGAACGCGCGCCGCGAAAACTTGGGAGAGCTCATGGGGATGGACGAGGCTGGCAGACCCAACGACGCGATTCCATCCCGCAATCGTTCCGCCGGGCGATCCGTTTCCTGGCCACCGTGCGCCGAAAACTCCGGGTTTGTGGATGGCGCGGATCCGTCGGTTCCGCTAGACGAAACCCGATGCTCCGCGACTTGCGCTCCCTTCCGGGATCCGACCTCCCTCCCGGGGGCCTTGGCCGCGTTCTGATCGTCGCCGGGTGGCTGGCACTGACGGCACTCGGTCTCAACGCCCAGTCGGGGGATGCCTCGAGCGAGTTCTTCGAGTCCCGGATCCGGCCCTTCCTGATCACCGATTGCCAGGAATGCCATGGCCCTCAGCGCCAACGGGGCGGACTGCGGGTCGATTCCCGGGAGGCCCTGCTGCGTGGGGGCGATTCCGGTCCGGCCGTGCTTCCCGGGAACTCCCGGGAAAGCCGGTTGATGCGGGCCATCCGGCATAAGGAGCCGGATCTGCAGATGCCCAAGGAACGCCCGCGCCTTCCGGAATCGGTCATCCGGGATGTCGCCCGTTGGATCGATGACGGAGCCGCCTTCCCGACGGCCTCCGGCCCCCGATCCAGCCCCGCCGACGGCACCGCGGCGTGGCCCCGGGTCTTTGAAGCCCGTCGGCAGTGGTGGAGCTTCCAGCCTCCCGTCGACACCGCCCTCCCCGCGGTCGACCACGCCGACGACGCGGACCACCCGGTCGATCGTTTCATCATGGCACGCCTCGAGGCCGAAGGACTGCGACCCGCGCCGCCGGCCCCGGCCCACGTCTGGTTGCGGCGGGTGCATGAGGCGATCACCGGGCTGCCGCCGGGGCCCTCCGAGATCGCGGCCTTCATGGCCGACCCGTCTCCCGACGCACGGGCCCGGGTGGTCGATTCCCTGCTGGCCTCGCCCCGCTTCGGGGAACGGTGGGCCCGTCACTGGATGGACCTGGTGCGCTTCGCCGACTCCTACGGCCATGAACAGGACTACACCATCCCCCACGCGTGGCGCTACCGGGACTACCTCATCCGCGCCTTCAACGCCGACGTGCCCTACGACCTGTTCGTGCAGGAGCACATCGCGGGCGACCTTCTTCCGGCCCCAAGACGGCATCCGGGCATGGGTTTCAACGAATCGGTGCTGGCGACGGGTTTCTGGTACCTGCACCAGGCCACCCACGCTCCGGTCGATCCGCTGCAGGACGAGGCCGACCGCATCGACAATCAGGTCGACGTCTTTTCCAAGGCCTTCCTGGGCCTCACCGTGGCCTGCGCGCGTTGCCACGACCACAAGTTCGACGCCATCTCCACCCGGGACTACTACAGCATCAGCGCGTTCCTTCGTGCCTCCCGACAGGACATCGCCTGCCTCGATCCCGATGGAACGCTGGAACCCCGCCTCGATTCGCTGATCCGGGATCACCAAACCCTCTCCGGGAAGCTTCGACCGATCCTGGACCGGACCCTGAAAACGGCCCCGCCCCGCGTGGCCCCCTACCTGAGCCGAGCGCAGGAACTCCTCCGCTCGAACCTCTCGTCGAACGCCTGGCCCCGAGAGTTGCACGCCACCGCACGACGCCATGGACTGGATGCAGGCCTCCTGGATCGATGGGTCGCCGAAGTGCGGACCGCGACCCCCGCGTCCTCCAAACACCCGCTGGGTCCCTGGCTGGATGCGACGAACCCACCGGCGTCCACGGTCGCACCCTCAAGCGGATCCGGGTCCAACCCGGCCGGCACCCAACCTCCTGCGTGGACCCTCCGACCCGATCCCGCGACCTGGAAGGACAGCGGGCAGGCATTCCGGAGGACCGGATCGGGACCCGGCCTCTGGCGGGTGGGTTCGTTGGGGCTCGAGTTCCTGCCCCACGACATCGCCCACAGTGGGCGGTGGGCTCCCAACCTGCAGGGCACCCTGCGCTCACCCACCTTCCGGCTGACCCACGATCACCTCCATCTGCACACCGCCGGACGTGGCGGCCGGATCCGACTCATCATCGCCCGCTACGGCCTCCGGGAGTTCAACCCGTTGCTCTTCGAAGGCACGCAGATCGATGTGGAGACCGACGGGGAGTTCGCCTGGCGTTCCATTTCCTCGGGACTCCACCGACATCGGGGACGGCTCGCCTACCTTGAACTGATCGACGACGGCGACGGATTCGTCGCGCTCGAACAGGTGCACTCGTCGGACGATCCGAAACCTCCCCGGCATTCCTTCCCGATCCGGACTCCCGGCGGCGATGCCCCGGTCACCTCGAACGCCGAGGCCCTCGAGCGGGCGGTCCATGCCGGCCTCGATTCATGGACCCGCGGCACCCCCGACCTTCCGGGCCTGAACCTCGCCTCAGCCCTCTGGCGGCGCGGGCTCCTCGACTGGGGAACCACCGCGCCCACCCTCACCGATCTCATCGAAACGGTCCGCTCCGGCGCCCGACGACTCCCGGCTCCGATCCGCGCCCTGGCCATGGCCGATGGGACGGCGGAACCCACCCACGTGTTCGTCCGCGGCGAACCCCGGAATGTCGGGCCACCGGTCCAACGCCGTTTCCTGGAGGCCGTCTCGGGGCCCGAACCCATGTCGATCCCGCAGGGCAGCGGACGTCTGGAATGGGCCCGGGCGGTCACCTCGCCCTCCAACCCCTTCCTGCATCGGGTGATCGTGAACCGGGTCTGGGCCCACCTCTTCGGGCGGGGCCTGGTCGAGACCGTGGACAACTTCGGCGCACTCGGCTCCCGCCCATCGCACCCCGAGTTGCTCGATCATCTGGCCCTGGAGTTCCGCCGCGACGGAGGATCCATCAAACGACTGGTCCGCCGCCTGTGCCTGACCCGGACCTTCGCCCGATCGAGCGATCCTCACGATCCGCAGGCCGAGAGCCGGGATCCTTCCAACCGGTTGCTGCATCGCCAGAACCTTCGCCGCTTGGAGGGCGAGGCGCTGCGCGACGCGATCCTGGCCACCGCGGGAAATCTGGATCAGCGGCAATTCGGTCCGCCGGTCCTGACCCACATCACCCCGTTCATGGGGGATCGCATGTGGGTCCGCAACGCCAACGGACCCCTGGACGGGGATCGCCGGCGATCGGTCTACCAGGAAACCCGCCGCAACTTCCTGGCGCCTCTCATGGTGACCTTCGATTTGCCCGTCCCGGACACCACCGTGGGCCGACGGAACCGATCGAATGTCCCGGCCCAGGCATTGGCCCTGATGAACGATCCCTTCGTGCGGATGCAATCCACCGCCTGGGCCCGACGCATGCTGTCCGAAGCGGGTCCCCGGGCCACCGATCGCATCCACAGCCTTCATCTTCAGGCCTTCGGTCGTCCTCCGACGCCGACCGAGATCCAGACGCTCCTGGACCTCCTGGCCCTGCAGACCCGGTCCTTGAACCCGCCCGATGGCGGAACCGACGGAGAGCTCCGCCTCTGGACGGAGATCTGCCACGCCCTGTTCCTCACCCAGGAGTTCGCCCATGTCCCCTGACTTCCGCCCCGCCCCCCGGTGGTCGCCGCACGGTCTGACCCGCCGCCGATTGCTCATGGACAGCGCCCTCGGATTCGGCGCTCTGGCCTTCTCCTCCCTGCTCTCCGAGGCGGCATCGGCGGAGCGCCCCGCACCCCACGGTCGCATGGCCCCCTCCACCCGGACTCACCACCGGGCCAAGGCACGGAATGTCATCTTCCTCTACATGGATGGCGGCGTCTCGCAGGTGGATACCTTCGATCCGAAGCCGCGCCTGACCCGGGAGGATGGAAAACCCTTCGGTCTGCGGATGGAACCCACCCAGTTCGAGGACAACGGGGCGACTCTGGGCAGTCCGTGGGCGTTCCGACCCCGCGGCCGGAGCGGGCTGCCGATCAGCGATCTGTTCCCGCAGGTGGGATCCTGCGCCGACGACCTGTGCGTCATCCGTTCGATGGTGTCGCGGTTCTCCGAACACAATGCGGCCAATTACTTCCTGCATTCCGGCAGTGGGATGGCCGGACGCCCCAGCATGGGGGCCTGGACCACCTACGGCCTAGGATCGGAGAACAGGGATCTCCCCGGTTACGTGGTGCTCGATGGGGGACTGATCCCCTCCGGGGGCGTCGACTGCTTCGGACCCGGGTTCCTGCCGGCCGATCATCAGGCGTCGCTCCTGCGCAACGATCTGCCCGCGCTGGCCAACATCCAGCCGCTCGAGACGTCGCCGGGCCTCCAACGCGGCAAACTGGATTCGGTGCGCGCGCTCGACGCCGCCGCGCTCGGGCGGTTGGGGGCCCACGACGCCCTCGAGGCGGCCATCGCCAATGCCGAACTGGCCTATCGGATGCAGATGTCGGTACCCGAGGCGACCTCGATCGCGGGCGAATCGGAGGCCACCCGACGCCTCTACGGCTTGGACGCCGCATCGGAACACACCCGCGCCTACGGCCGTCAATGCCTGGTGGCCCGGCGCCTCGTCGAACGCGGGGTGCGTTTCGTCGAGCTGACCTGCACGCGCGCCCACGGCAACGCCCGTTGGGATGCCCACGGGGACCTGCGCAACAACCACTCGGTCAACGCCCGGGCCATCGACCAACCGATCGCCGGCCTGCTGACCGACCTCAAGGCGCGCGGCCTGCTCGACGAGACCGTGGTGCTCTGGTCCGGGGAATTCGGGCGCACCCCGTTCGCCCAGGGCCGGGATGGCCGCGACCACAATCCCCACGGATTCAGCCTCTGGATGGCCGGTGGTGGCGTTCGCGGGGGCATGGCCTACGGGTCGACCGACGAATACGGCTACAAGGCCGCCGAGAATCCCGTCGAACTGCACGACCTCCACGCCACCCTGCTGCACCTCCTGGGCCTGGACCATGAGCGGTTGACCTACCGCTTCGGCGGCCGCGACCACCGACTCACCGATGTCCACGGCCGCGTCATCCAAGCCGTGCTGGCCTGAAATGGATCCCGCCGACGAGGGCACTGGTCCCACGGGACTTTTCCCGCTACGGCGCAGGACTTGGATGGTGGTGTGAATGAGGTTCAGCCTTGGTCGTCATGAACCGCATGGGTTTCAGCGGGATGTTCTGAACCTCGGATTCCCCCTCGCGGATCCGGTAAGCCGAATCGATCCGGGGAATCTTCACCGATTGCTGGGATCGGCTTCCTGGCCAATCGATCTCCACGGATTTCACCTCGGTAGCCCGGCCCAAGCCGATCTCCAGTCGGAGGGGATTTCCACCGAAACTGCCTCCGGTGTTGCAGGTGCGATGGATGATCCGATCTCCATCCGGCGTCGCACATCGGATTCGGATGCGTGCTCCAATGCCCGAGCGGTTCGCTGTCCGACCTTCCAGCTTCAGCTTGATCCAATGATTTCCATGGCCGGGGTTCTCCAGGAGCGCGTTGGGATACTGGTCGCCATGATAGGCCCCTCCCAGGTCCTCGTAGACGTCCTGATCTCCGTCGTTGTCGAGGTCCGCGAAGGCGACCGCATGCCCCTTCTGCAAGGTTCCAAACCCGCCGCTGGTGGTGACGTCCTGGAAACGACGCCCACCATCGTTGCGGAACATCCGGTTGGGGATGAGCGTGTCGAAATTGGGATCGCCGGTGCCGAGGTAGAAATCGAGCCAACCGTCGTTATCGAGGTCCCCAAAGTTGGAGCCCATCGCGTGCAGCACCCGATCCAGGCCGACGGCCTTCGAGACATCCTCAAAGGTGCCGTTGCCCCGGTTGCGATAGAGGCGGGCCCGCTCGCCCGGGCTGGGCATCCCCAGCATATCCGCCACCACTTCGCCGACGGTCCGGATGCGGTAGCCGGCCACGAAGAGGTCCTCAAACCCGTCGTTGTCGTAGTCGAATGACCAGCAGGGGAAGGTTGAGCGCTGGCCGGTCACCCCCGCCGCCTCGGCCACCTCGGTAAAACCCCAACGCGCCTTCTCGGTGGCAGTCCCCGGCTTCGGGCCGTCGTTGCGGAAGAGCAGGCTCCGGCCATCCTGCACCGACAGGAACAGGTCGGGCCGGCCGTCGTTGTCGTAGTCGATGGCCGTCGAGCCCTTCACGAAGGCCACCACGTCGAGGCGGTTGACCCGCGACACGTCGGTGAAGGTGCCGTCGCGGTTGTTGCGGTGAAGCTCGCAGGGGTGAGGCGGACCGCCGGGCATGGACTCGTTGCCGATGAAGAGGTCGAGCCAGCCGTCGCCATTGTAATCGAACCACACGGCGTTCTGGGTGGGATGGAAGGACAGCAGGCGAGCTTGCTTCGTGACGTCCTCGAAGCGCCCGCCGTCGTTGCGCAGAAGCGAGTTGGGGTAGCGACCGCCCTCGCCCATCCAGGCTCCCCGCAGCACAAGGATGTCCTGGTCACCGTCGTTGTCGAAGTCGGCATGCAGCAGGTTGAGTCCGCCGGTGAGGCCCTCGAGCCCCGCCTCGCGGGTGCGCTCCTGGAACCGGCCATTCCCCAGATTGCGGAAAAAGCGCATCGGGTCCGAGAGTCCGATGGACGACGTCACGACATCGAGCAGGCCATCGCCGTCGAAGTCGTCCACGACCGCACCGCCCGAGAGCTCGGTGCGCGCCAAGCCGACATTCGGCCCCACGTCCAGGAAACGCCCGATGTCGTGGTCGGAGCGGAAGACGTTGGTGGGGATGAGCCACTGCGGAGGCACCCGGTCGGGATACTCGCCCAGGGTCATGTGGGCGACATTGAGCAACCACCGAGCGGACAGGTTGTCCGGATGGCGGGCCAGCAGGTTGGTGAGCACCGAGCGGGCCATCAGGGAATCGTCGCGGGTGCGGTAGATGCCGCCGCCCCGCAGGGGCAGCAGGCAGGAGTCGGCGTTGTGGTTGCTGAGGCAGTTGGCCAGTTCGCCGCGCCTCATGTGGCAGAGCGCCTCGCGGAGCGACAGGTTGATGTCGTTGACCTCGAGCAGGGGCATCTCGAGGGCCTTGGCCATGGATCGCACACGCCGGATCTCCACCAACGCTTCTTCGAGCCGGTTGACCTGGAGCAATTCGGTGGCGAGTTGGAATCGCGCCTGGAGTTCCCGCTCCGGCTCCGGGTTCCCCTCAAGTGCCCGGCGAAACACATCAAGCCGGCCGAGGTTGAGGAACCGATTCTCCATCGGATTGGCCTGCCCCGCCAATTGATTGAGCAGCCGTGCCATCTCGATCGTGCCCGGTCCCCTGGGGTCGGGAGAACCGCCGGCCTCCCGGGTCGCGGTGGAGCCTGGGGCCGCGTCCTGAGCGGTGGCTGCGGTCATCCCGATCATCCAAGCCGGGATCAGCCACGCGAGGATCCCCGGAAGCAGACCTCTGGGAAGCTGACCTCCCAACCCCGCGACGACCCACCGTCGGAGCAGACCCGCCCTTCGGCGGGCCAACGGCAAAACGCCTGCACTGGTCTGGGAATCTGTTCGCATGGATGGGTCTGCGTTGGCTGGCACAGGAGGTCCAACCGGAAGAGCGATGGCCTAGGTCTGGTGGTCGGTGCTATGAGGCCACCAACGGTTTTCTTCGACCACCCTGGCTGTCGAGCAGGAATGTCGGCATTTGGAATGTCTCCACCGGGTGATCCCGACTTGGGTCATCAGCCACGCGTGCTCGAAGGAAACCTCCTTCAAGCGGTCATAGCGTCCGCCAGCTCCGCCATGTCCGGCTCCCATGTTGCACTTCAGCAGAGGCGGCCGCGCATCCGTCTTGAGAGTCCGGAGCGTGGCCACGTATTTCGCCGGCTCCCCGTACATCACCTGACTGTCGTTGAAGCTCGTGGTCACCAGCATCGCCGGATACGCCTCCGGCTTGAGGTTGTCATACGGGCTGTACGAGCGCATGGAGTCGAAGGCGAGCTTCTCGTCGGGATTTCCCCATTCCAAGTCCTCCCCCACGGTCGGAGGCAAACTCGCGTCCATCATGGTGTTCAGCACGTCCACGAACCGAACCGCCGAATGGACCGCACGGAAGAGATCGGGCCCCAAATCGACCATAGCCCCCATGAGCAATCCTCCGGCGCTGCCACCTTCGATCACCAGGCGATCCGGTGCCGAGATTCGGTTCTTCACCAACCATTCGGCGCAGTCCGCGAAGTCGGTGAAGGTGTTCTTTTTGCGCATCAACATGCCGTCGTCGTGCCACGGGACTTTTCCCGCTAAGGCGCAGGACCGGGATGGTGGTGGGAATGAGGTTCAGCGTCGGTCGTCATGAACCGCATGGGTTTCAACGGGATGTTCTGAACCTCGGATTCCCCCTCGCGGATCCGGTAAGCCGAATCGA
>JBEGWF010000027.1:0-7840 GCA_041177965.1 Verrucomicrobiota bacterium
GGATCGAATTCCATCGGAAGCCCCTCTGGGATCGCCCGCTCTTCCTCGGTCTCCTGCTCGGTCTGCTGGTCCTGGAATGGTCGCTGCGGCGTTGGAAAGGATTGGCCTGATCGACGATGCGAGTCCGACCGCCCAACCCGGGGACGGCCAGCGGTGGCCCCCGATCGATCCCGGCCTTCGCCCGGATTTCGCGGTTCGCCCAGTCGGGCCCGAGCCCCGGACTGCGCGGCGGGTCCGACCGCGACCCGAGGGCCGATGAGGTCCGAGGTCGGAGGTCCCTCATCCTGGCACTGGCACTGGCGCTGGCCTGGGCCTTGCCTGCGGCCGCCGCCGCCGCCGAAACCCCACCGGTCTTCCGGGAAGAGGTCCCCGGGATCGCCACGGCCCATGTCGCTAGGGACGAACCCTGGTCGATCCATGTCGTCCGCGTGGATCGCTCGCGGCCGGGGCTCCGTTTCTTCCCGTCGCTGGCCTTCCACGACCGGATCGGCCTGAACCCCCTCTCGGACCAGGTGGCGTTGTTCCCGAAATCGCTCGGCACGCCCGTGGCCGCGATCAACGGCGATTTCTACGCCATCGAGAACGACCCGCTGCCCGGCGACCCGAGGGGCCTGTTGATCCAACAGGGAGGCCTCGTCAGCGCCCCCATCGACCGCGACTGCCTCTGGTTCGACGACGCCGGAACGCCCCACATCGACACCGTGCAACCGCGGTTCACCGTGCGCGTCGGCGACTCGGAGCCGGTGGCCTTCGGGCTCAACGAGGACTTCGACGGTTCGCGGCCGGTGGTGCTGACCCATGCCGCCTCGCAGGCCATCGAGTGGGACCCTCCCTCGGGATGGATCCTGTCGCGCGACGGTTCGCACCCGTGGCTGCCGCTCAAGGCCGGCCAGCGCCTCCGCGCCGTGGTCCAGGGCCCCGTCCAAAGCCATCGCCCTCCGTTGGGTCCCGACCGGCTGATCCTCCGGGCCGGACCCGGATGGCGCGACACCCTGCGCCCCGGGGCCCCGGTCGTCCTCGACCTGAATACCGAGCCCTCCCTGGGGGCGGCCGTCTCGGCCCTCGGCGGAGGACCGGCGCTGGTCCACCGGGGACGGCCCACCGGGAAGTCCGCCGCCCGCTCCTTCGAGCGCCACCCGCGTTCGGCCTTCGGTTGGAACGACCGTCACTGTTTCCTCGCGGTGGTCGATGGCCGCCAGGCCGGACTCTCGGTCGGCATGACCCTGGCCGAATGGTCCGAGTTCCTGGTCGAGTTGGGTTGCCACGAGGCCATCAACCTCGACGGCGGCGGGTCCACCGAATTGATCGCGGGAGAGCGGATCCTCAACAGCCCCTGCTACGGGCGCGAGCGGGCCACCGCGACGGGCCTGCTCGTGGTACGGCTCGCGCTAGGATCGGCCCCTTCACCCGCCCCCGCGACGGCCCCGGCCCCGTCGCCCAGGACCGAGGGAGGCGTCCGGACGCCATGAGACCCCGGCCCTGGATTCTCGGACTCCTGCTGGGGGCCTGCCCGCTGGTAGCGCTCGACGACGCCCATCGGTCGGAACCGTCACCACCCCGGCACGCGACCGTGTCGAAGCACCGCCTGAGCGAGGGATTCTCCTACCGTCAGGAAACCCTGCCCGAGGGGCCCTGGTCGGTGCAGGTGATCCGGATCCGGCGGGATCGGCCCGACCTCGGCATCCACGTGCTGCTGGGTGGCCGCGGTGGCGATCGGTTGGGCGTGGCGACCCTCTCGAGCCAGGCGGCCGCCTTTCCACGATCCCGGGGGCTTCCGCTGGCGGCCCTCAATGGTGATTTTTTCGCGCGACACGGACCCTGCCTCGGAGATCCGGAGGGATTGTGCATCCGGGACGGCGAACTGGTGTCTGCCCCGAACGGCAAGAGCGCCTTCTGGGTGGCTCCCGACCGGTCCCTGCATCTGGGCCCCGTGGTCTCCCTGCTGTCGATGATCACTCCCGACGGCGCCTCCTGGGCCATCGGTCTCAACGAGGAACGGCAGGAACGGCCCGTGATCTACACCTCGGCCCTCGGTCCCCGCACCCCGTCCGCCAACGGCACCGAATACGTGCTCATGGCAGAAGCCGGCACCCCCATGCCCATCCGGCCGGGGCTGCGTTCGGCCTTCCGTCTCGAATCGATCCATTCCGGCGGCAACACCCCGATCCCGGTCCGGGGCGTGGTGCTCTCGCTGCCCGAACGCTTCGAGCAGCCCGCCACCCCGATCCGGGTCGGATCGCTCTGGACGCTTTCGACTGAGACCCGGCCCGATCTACGCGATGTGCCCACGGCCCTCGGGGGCGGTCCCGCCCTGCTCAAGGATGGGCAACCCACCGCGTTCCAGTCGTCGGACGCCCGGCATCCACGGTCGGCGATCGGCTGGAATGCCGAGCATTTCTTCCTGGTGCAGGTCGATGGCCGTCAGCCCGGAGTCTCGGTGGGCATGTCCCTCACCGAGCTGGCCCAGCACCTCGCCCGCCTGGGTTGCACCGACGCCCTGAACCTGGACGGCGGCGGCTCCTCGACCCTGTGGGCGCGGGGCCAGGTGATGAACACCCCCTGCGAGGGCAGCGAACGCCCCATGGGCAACGCCGTGCTGATCACGCGGGAACCCGCTCCGTCCGAGTCCACGCCTCCCCGCTGAGGCCCTCGAGAGGACGCAGGAACGCGCGATCAACCGCGCTTGAGCACGAGGTCGCGGAACTCATCGAAGAGAACCGATGAATCGTGCGGACCCGGCGCCGCCTCGGGATGGTACTGGACGCAGAACACCGGCTTGGTCTTGTGGCGCAGGCCCTCGACGGTCTGGTCGTTGAGATTGATGCGGTTCACCGCCACGTCGGAGGGCAGCGATGAAGGATCCACAGCGAAACCGTGGTTCTGGGAGGTGATCTCCACCCGGCCAGACTCCAGGTCCTTCACCGGCTGATTGCCACCGCGGTGCCCGAACTTGAGCTTGAAGGTCTTGCCGCCCAGGGCCTGCCCCAGGATCTGGTGCCCGAGGCAGATCCCGAAGATGGGGATGCCCTTGTCGACCAGCGTCTTCACCTCGCGGACGATGCCGCCCAGCGTTCCCGGATCGCCCGGTCCGTTGCTCAGGAAGACCCCCGCCGGCTTGTGGGACAACACCTCCTCGGCCGAGGCGCCCGCCGGGACCACACGGATGCGGAAGCCCCGCTGCCGGAGACGCCGCAGGATGTTGTACTTGATGCCGAAATCGTAGGCCACGATGGGGATGTCGGCCGGCCGCAACGGCAGGCGCACCTGCCGCGGATCGGCCGGAGAATGCTGCTGGGTGACGGCGAAGTCGGCGGAATCCTGATCCTTCTCGTCCCAGAGGAAGGCCTCCTTGTGGGTCACCTCGACGACGTAATTGCGTCCCTCCATGGAGCCCCACTGACGGGCGCGGGCAACCGCATCGGCGTCGGTCATCGGCTCCGTCGTCAGGAACCCGGCCATGGCCCCGCGCACCCGCAGTTTCTTGGTGAGCGCCCGCGTGTCCACACCCTGGATGCCCGGGATGCCGTTCTCCTCCAGATAGGCCGCCAGCGTGAGATCCGAACGCCAGTTGCTGACCAGCGGGCTCAGTTCGCGGATCACGAAGCCGGAGCAATGGGCCTTCCAGGATTCCATGTCCTGGCGGTTGATGCCCGTGTTCCCGATCATCGGGTAGGTCATGGTCACGATCTGTCCCTTGTAGGACGGATCGGTGAGGATCTCCTGATAGCCGGTCATCGAGGTGTTGAAGCACACCTCCCCGGCCGCAGAGGCCTGTGCGCCAAAGCCGCGGCCGCGGAACACCGAACCGTCTTCGAGGGCGAGAATCGCGTTCATGGAGCTCGAGGTAGAGGGAATCACCGGCACCGCCGGAGCGCGCGGAGTGTGCGCGAGCCCTCCGACGAAGCAAGGCGAAGCCGCGGCCCGCGATCCGGGTGCCGAATCGCCTTGTCGAACCCGCGCCGCCTGCTGAGATCGACGGGCATGATCCGCTCTTCACCGACCCGATGGCTGCAGGCGCTGGCCTGCGCCGCCGCCTCGGTGGTGGCGGCCCGGGGGACGATCACCCTGGAATCCGACGGCTACCATGTCCGGCCCGGGGACCGGATCCAGGACGCCCTCGACCAGGCGGCCACCAACGCCGTGCAGAAGACCGTCTGGGTCCACGCCGGGACGTACCGGCCGGACTCGAAACGTCAGGCGCTCATCGGCTTCAACCGACGCCACGACGGGATCCGCCTGGTGGCCTTGGGCGAGGTCACCCTGAGCGCCGCCCATCCCGCCCTGTCGGCCACCGATGAGCCGGCGCATCCCGCCGTGGTGAACCACGTGGTCTATTTCGGCGATGGCGTCTCGACCAACACGCTGATGCGCGGCTTCCGGCTCACCGGCGCCAACGCCTTCCTGACCAAGGAGGGCACCCCGGCCCTGGAGCCCAACCGCACGATCCTCAAGAACCACTTCTTCTACTCCGACGGCGGCGCGGTGAAGGTGTTCGGGCGCTCGGCCCCACGGCTGGTCGAGCTCACCATCGAGGACAATTTCACCCGGCCCTGCGGGGCGGGCATCTCGGTGCAGCAGCAGGGATTCCGCGAGACCCCGGTGCTCATCGCCAGTTGCCGCTTCCTCAACAACCGCGCCCAGGGCACCGGTCCGGCCATCGATCTGCTGGCCGGCAGCTCGGCCAAGATCCTGAACTGCCTTTTCGTTGGGAACATCTCCAACACCGGCGAGGACCTCGTGGCCAAGGCCTCCGGCGAGAAGCCCTTCGCCAACAACGGGGCGATCACCATCTTCTGGGAATCGCTGGCGCTGGTGCAGAACTGCACCTTCGCGGGCAACCGCAACGGCGTGGACGACATGGGCGGCGACAGCGTGTACGTCGCCAACCTCTTCCACGCCAATCGGGCCGAGGGCGGCCTTCCGGGATTCCCGCGCTACGAACTGGCCATCAATGCCGGAGCACGCGTGGAGAACTGCGTGATCCTGGGCCCGGTCCACGACGCCAAGAAGGTGATCGACCCCGCGAAGAACCGCCTCCAGGGACCCGATCCGCGCTTCGACGCCGACTGGGTGCCGCAGGTCCCCGAGTACGCCGGCATCGGTTATCGGCCCATGACGCGGGCGAAATCGCCGACCCCGTCTCCGACCACTCCCCGGCCGCCGGTCACTGCGGCTCCACCAGTTCCAGCGTCGCGTTGATCGGGATGGGGGCCGTGCGGACCTGCCGGCGGCCCGACGGCCACACCACCTCGATGCGGTCCACCGCCGTGTCCGATCCCAGACCGAAGTAGAGCGGCAGGCTGCTCTGGGCAAGATAGCCCGACTTGCCGTCGTGGAAGCGCGTCTGCACCCGCGAGCCGCAGTGGACCCGAACCGTCGCACCCAGCCCGTCACGGTTGGACACCGTGCCGACGAGCCGCACCTGCAGGAATCGCAGCGTCGTGCGCGCGGACAGATCGCTGATGAGCACTTGGGGTGCGTCGTTCCACTCGTTGGTCACGAGGTCCAGGTCGCCGTCGCCGTCCACGTCGAGGGCCACCGACGAGCGCGAACTGGCCGTGCCCATCACCCGGACCTTGCCCGAGCGACCCTTCGCCAGCGGATGGCGACGCTCCTCAGGCAGCGCCGTATCCAGCACGAAGGCCTCGCGCAGCATCGGATCACCCCGACGCGGCTCGAGCCCCAGCACCGACTCCGCATCGACGAAGCGCCGGCCGCTCTCGTTGAGCAGTAGCGAGTTGGCCACGTAGCGCAGCGGATAGCCCATGCCCGCGGTCACGAAGACGTCCTCGTCGCCGTCGGCATTGAAGTCGGCCACGGTGACGCCCCAGGGCCAATAGGTCTCGGCCCCCACGGCCGCCGAGACCTCCGCGAAGGCCTGGCCGGAACCCTGATTCTGGAAGAAGGCGTTGCCGAACACACTGCGGGAGGCCGCCCGGAACTGCTCGGGCTTCCACTCGGCAGCGCACCAGGCATCGCTCTTGGTCTTCTCGAATGCCACCGTGAGGTTGGTGTCTCCGGCGTTGATCTGGGCGGTGGTCATGTCGGAGTGCATGTCGGTCACGATCAGGTCCATCAGCCCGTCGCGATTCTGGTCGAAGAATTTCACGCCCATCGAACCCCACGGCGTCTTCGGAAAATAGGCCGCCGTCCGATCCTCGAAGCGGCTCCCCTGGCGGTTGGCGTAATAGCGGTCCTCGCCCGACATGCTCAGCACGTAGAGCTCGGGGAACCCATCGGCATCGAGGTCGCAGAAGGTGGCGTCGCCGCTCCAGGACCGATGCTCCAGGCCCGTCGTCTGCGAAGCTTTCTCGAAGCGGACTCCACCCCGATTGTGGAAGAGCAGACTCGATTCGCTGCGCTCCGGATACTGCCATCCCTGGAACGCATCGGACCGGCCGACGTACTCCCCGGCTCGGCCCTTTTCATTGCGCGTGTACACCCCGACGTTGCAGACGAAGAGGTCGAGCTTCCCGTCCCGGTCGTAGTCGAAGAACACCGCTCCCGACCCGTGCCCCGGCTTGCCCGGCGACACGCCCGCTTCGGCAGTGATGTCGCGGAACCGACCACCGCCCTCATTGTGGAAGAGCACCGTCCCCTGGCGCACCGTCGTCACCAGCAGGTCGGGTCGCCCATCGTTGTCGATGTCGGCGAACGAGGCCCCCACGCTCACCTTGCCCGCCATCGCCACGCCGGACTGGGCCGTGATGTCCGCAAATCGGCCACCGCCCACGTTCCGCCACAACTGGTTGCCCCCGCGCTGGTTGACGAAGAACAGATCCGGCCGCCCGTCCCCATCCACATCCGCCGCCGAGATGGCCGTGCCGTGGTCGTAGTGCACGGCCTTGTAATCCCGGGCCCCGTCGTCCACGGGCACCTGCCGGAACGTGATCCCGCTCTCCGGCAACCGGTCCTGGAACCGGAATCCGTGGAACACCTTCCACGACGACGCTTCAGCCCGCTGCCGAGCCGCGTTGTCCTTCAACGCCGCCCTCACGGAATCCTGCTGCTTCGCATCGGGAACAAGGACTGTCGCATCGGCGAATCCAGCGACAGCCATCAAGGACGCGATACCGACAGACGGAAACCAGGAGGAGAGGGTCATGGCGGGTTGGGGTTCTGGACCGCAGGATAATCGTCCCGATCCCGATGCTGCAAAAGCTCTTTGCTCAAGAGGCCCATGAGCGGAGCAGGATCGGCCTTGAAGTTCACCTTGCCACGCTCTGGAAGCGGTCACTCCATCCCCCTCGCGCACAGCGCGAATACTCCTCCTTCCCCGAGCTTCCCTGCGGGCGAAGGCCGGTCCTGCGGAGCCCCACAACACCGCAGCGGAGCAGGATCGGCCTTGAGGCCAAAACCGCCACGCTCTGGAAGCGGTCACTCCATCCCCCTCGCGCACAGCGCGAATGCTCCTCCGTCCCCGAGCTTCCCTGCGGCCGAAGGCCGGTCCTGCGGAGCCCCACAACAACGCAGCGGAGCAGGATCGGCCTGGAGCCCGCTCTGGAAGCGATCACTCCATCCCCCTCGCGCACAGCGCGAATGCTCCTCCTCCCCGAACTTCCCTGCGGGCGAAGGCCGGTCCTGCGGAGCCCCACAGCACCGCAGCGGAGCAGGATCGGCCTGGAACCCGCTCTGGAAGCGATCAACACCCTTCCCCTCGCGCCCTCGGCGCGAATGCTCTTCCTTCCCCGAGCTTCCCTGCGGGTGAAGGCGGGTCCTCAGGGTCTTTTGTTATGAGCTGCTGACAGAGTCGTAAAGACGGGCGTTTTTCTTTTTTGTAGACCAGCGCCCCTCTTTGCGCTCCATTGATGCGGGATGAAACGCCTGCACCGATCTTCAT
>JBEGWF010000028.1:0-6725 GCA_041177965.1 Verrucomicrobiota bacterium
TCGGCACGGGGGTCGATCAACTCCATCGAGGAACCCCCGCCCCCGGACCACTGGCCCCATCGACCGGCATCGCGGTAGGCCACCTCCGAGACGACGATATGGATCGTGTCGCTCGAGACCACGCCCACCGAGTTGGTCGACAGGATCACGTCGGGCTTGGACAGGGCCAGCCGCTCGCCGGAATTGCGCAGGGATCCCGACCAGTTGCCGAAGCTGTTGGCCGCGTTCAGCTGGGCATGGTTGCCCCGAAGCCGCTCGACGTTCCGACCCACGACCACGTGACCGCCGCCCGGGATGGTGGTTCCGGCCGGGAAGGTGAAGGACACGCCGTCCTGGAGGCGCCATCCCGAGAGGTCCACCGGCTTGGACGAACGGTTGTGGATCTCGACGAACTCGTCGTCGTCGTCCTCGGTGATGGGGTGGTACATGATCTCGTTGAGGACCACCTCCTCCAGGCGCCGGGCCGCATTCCTTGCGCCCGGTGTCGAAGATGCCAGACGGCGCCAGTCCGGGGATCCGTCCGGACAACGACCCAATGGCACCCCGTTCTCCTGCGCGCCGAAGCGGACCACGTCGAGCACCCGGGTTCCGTCGGCATTCAACAACCAGACCGTCTCGCCGGCGGCGCTCAACCGGAAGCCCAGCGCCCGCTCGTCCAATTGCAGGAACGCCCCCTCCGCGAGCACCGTGCCCGGAGGGAAGCGGAAACGGTTGGTCCGGAGGTCGTCGGTCAGCACGCAGCCCGAGAGGTCGGCCACGCCCCGACCCCGGTTGAAGAGCTCCACCGAGTCCAGTTGCGGCAGGTCGGTGTGGGCGAGCAATTCGTTGAGCACCACGTTCCGCGCCGGATCGACCATCGGAAGCGGGTCCATCGCCCCGGGGTTGCCGCCCCGTTCGGCGCTGGGGGCCCAGGCACGGGGGTCGGCCTCACCGTAGCTGGGATTGGCCAGCACCAGGGAGTGCCCGGACCCGTCGGCCGCCACCGGCCACGGATCCTGGGATCCGATCTCCACCTGCAGCTTCAGGGCGTCCATCTCGTCGTGCAGTTCGAGCGGTCCACCGGCGCCGTTGAAACCGCCCGAATAGGGCCCGAGCACACCCGTGATGCCGTGTCGGGCCGAGAGGGCCGCCGGATCCCTCGCCACCACCACGAACTGACCCACCCCGAGGCGGAACCCCTCGGGGAACCGGTATCGCACCGTGCCGTCGATCCTCCAGCGGGAGAGGTCCTCGAACACGTCGCCGGCGTTGTAGAGTTCGATGAACTCCAGCGACGACGACCCGGTCTCGGGTGACGGACGGTACTGGATCTCGCTGAAGACGATCCGCGTGCGACGGCTCGACAGGCCGAGCCCCTCGCGTTGCGGCTGGAAGGCGACCTCCGAGGCCCCGGTGACCGCCCCGTAGTCGCGGAATCGGGCCAGGGCCACCGCATTGGTGTCACGACCCGACACGGTCAGGCCCACGGCGACCGAGACGGGCATGGAGATCGACGCGGCACCCAGGATCGTCCAGTTCGTGCCGTCCATCGAGCCGAAGCCGGTCAACTCGGACCCGCTGCGACGCATCCGGAGCCAGGTCCGGGGATGATTCACGGGGTACCCTCCTCGGGGGGCCGCCATCGATGCGTTCGCCCCGGTGCCCTGCCGCGACCGGAAGAAGGATCCGACCGTCGGAGACCCGGCGAAGGCGCCGGCGAAGGTGGCGTTGGCGTCCTGGCTCGAGCGCACCACCAATCCCGCGGTGGCGTAGGGATCGGTGATCGTCATCGACTCGACGCGCACCCGCAGGTCGAAGTCGCCCGAGAGGGATTGTACCGCAATGCCGGCCGAATCGGTCGCGCCGGCGATGTCGCCCCCGCGGGCCGACACGTCGAAACCGCCCCGGGAAACCCATTGCACCGTGGTGGCCCTGGCGTCGTTGCCGCCGAGATTCAAGGGGGCGAGGTCGGCCGTGAAGAACTCCCGCTCGGTGCCCACCGCAACGGGGTTGGCCCGGGAGGAGCGGTCGTGAACCCCCTCGATGGACAACCGGTAACGGGTCGATTCGACCATCCCTCCGACCTCCAGCACCACCAGCGCCGGGCCGTCGCCCGGGGATGCCGACCGGACGGCCACGCCGCCGTCGATCCGGAAGCTCGCGGTCGCCGGACCGCCGGGGATCGTCACCGCCTCGCTGAATTCGATCACCACATTGGTGAGGCCCCGGTTGAAGGCCCTGAGCACCGTCGGAGCGACGGTGTCGGGATTGACCGTGAGCGGGACCTCCACCGACTGGATGCTCCCGAGGGCATTGGTCAGAAGGGCCTGGAACAAGGCTCCGTTGTCGGACCATCGCACCGGATCCAACCGCAGGACGGGGCCGGAGCCCTGGGGGATGGGCTGGCCGTTGCGGCGCCAGAACACCTCGGCCCCGCCCGGATTGTCGAAACCCACCGTGAAGGTCGCCACGCCGCCCTCGTCGGCCGTCGCGGGCACCGGTTGGACGGAGATCCGGGGCGCCTCGGGCTTCAGCCCCCAGGCGATGAAATGCTCCAGGGGGATCGGCCCCTCGTCCACACCGTCGGGCCTCAACCACCGCACCGACAGGTTGTCGCCCCCGCCGCCCTCCTTCTGGAGGGCCTCGATGTAATAGCGGGCCCCGGCGACCAGCGTGATCGGAGCACTCTGCTGCTCGGCATATCGACCCCATTCGCGCGGGCTGGTCCAACCCGGAACGCCGGCGATCTGTCGACGCTTCTCCCGGGTGGCGTCGGTGCTGAGGAACAGTCCCGAGGAGTCGTCACCGGCGATCCAGAAGGTGTACTGCCCCCCGATCGGCGCGGTCAGGACGCCGCTCAGGCGCTGGCCGTAGTTCTCGGCCACATCGGTCGGCGCCTCGAAGAGGTCGGTGATGAGGTTCGTGGAGGACGGCTTGGAGGGATAGGCCGGGCTGTTGGTCAAATCGGCCAGGGTGACCCCGGGGATGCCGGCGTACACCTCGCGCAACAGGCTGCCCGCCCGGAGGGAGGGCAACAGACCGAGCACCGCCATCAACAGCCAGCATCCGGCGGTCGTCGTGGATTGGAGATTCCTTTTCATGTTCAAGAAAGCGAGCCCGCCGCCCTTGCCGGATCCAGGAATCCGGGGACGACGGCAACAGAAGATCTGGGGCTTCTTTGGCAGCTTCCGTGCCAACCCCATCCGTGTGTCATCGGATCGTAACCCGGCCGGCACGCCAGTCACGCCCGGAACCGGGGGGGGGACAAGGCATCCCCTCACGGGGATGGTCCCGGGAGGGCTCAATCGCGCCAGAAGAACGACTCGTCCTTGACCCGATAACGGACACCCATCTCCGGGGTGTCGATCGGTCGCCCCCGGTGCAGCGACTCGACGCCGGCGAGCGTCATCCCGGAGGTCAGCAGGGTGCGCTCCAGGGGGTAGGGTTGCCGATGCTCGAGCACCATCCGCTCGATGTGGCGGATCTGGGGATTGAAGAAATCGGCCGTGGACGAACCGTGCGTCGGCATCGGCAGGTACATCTGGCAGGAGAGGATCCGCCCCGTCCGGGCATCCAGGCCGGCGTAGTTGAAGTCGCGGATCGCGAGCATGGCCAGGGTCGTGCGGAAACCGTCACGGTGATCGATGAAGTATCCCCAGGCCTCCGGGAACACCTCGCGGGCCCAATCGAATCCCACCGGGGCCGACGGGTACCCGTCCCGGACCGGCAGGTTGTGGCTGCGGACCAGGGCCGCCTCGAGGAGACGCCGGGTGGTGTCGCGCTTGCCCAACTCCTCCCAGAAGGCCGAGCCCCGGAGCCCGTTCACCCGACGGATCCCCACCTCGCCCCCCTTGCGGCGCTCCGACATGCATTGGGCGGTCTCAAGACCATGGATGTCGTAGCTGTCCGCCCCCCCATAGGCGGCGCAGAGGCTTTCCGAGAGAGGCGTGCCCACGGGCATCTCGAACGCGGGCATGCGCTTGGTGACAGGCAACGACGACCCGGCCTGGAAGGGGAACCCCAGACGGCGGGAGTCCTCGACCATCTCCACGCATTCGCGCCAGTCGGTGGACAGGTGCTTGTCGTTGAAGACCGGGACACTCCGGCCCGAGGCCTCGAACACCCGAACCACCTCCTTGAAGAAGCGGTACCGGGGATAGAGCGTCTGACCCTTCTCGTTCTTCGGATACTTGCCGTGCTCGCCGATGATCACCACGCCATCGACCGCCAACCGGCCGGTGCCCAGCGTGAGGGCGTCGGCGATGGTCGCATGGATCGGCACGCCGTGACGGGCCGCGGTCCCCCGGGCGAGATCCTTGTCCGGGAACTGGTCGACGTAGAGGGAGACCAGGTCGACCTCCGGCTTCCGCCATCGGCCCTCCCAGGAGTAGCCCACGAGGAACCGATCGATGAAATGCTGCGCATGGGAATGCAGGCGGACCTCCGTGGCGATCAGGGCGATCCGCTTCCGCTCCGGTTTCGGGACCTTCCTGGCCCAGGCCGAGGGGGTCAGCGCGGTCATCCCGGCGACGGTGCCGGCGGTGGCGATGAATGTTCTTCGGGAGACGGAGGTGTTCATGGAGCGGTTCGGGTCTTGAGTCGATGGAGGTACCAGAGGGGAGGCAGGGCCAGGAGGGGCAGGAGTCCGGCCACGGCCAATCCCGGATCCATGGTCCCGAGGCGGTCGGCGGAGAGGCCGAAAAGCATCTGGGCCTGGGCCGGAAGGATCCAACCGGCGACCCCGGCCGCCCCGGTGATCTTGCCCTGGTGATGCTCGGAGAGGTCCTGCGTGAAGGTGTGGTACAACGGAAACACCCCGAGCGAACCGGCCGCGATGGCCAGCAACACACCGAGCAGGAGGGGTCCGCGGGGCAACCAGGGCGCCGCCAACGTGCCACAACACAGCAGGGCGCAGGCGGCGAACACGGCGAAGCGCGCCCCCGAGGGGGTCCGTCCCCGTCGGGCGAGGGCCACCGCCAACGCCCCGGCCGCGAGGCACCCCACGTCGGCCGCCGCGAAGAAGGCCGAGTTGAAGTGGAGGGCCTCGGTCTCGGTGTATCCCCTGCCCTTCTGCAGGAACATCGGCAACCAGGCGCGCAACACCTGCCAGGTCGTGTTGATGCATGCCACCACGAGGATCACCGCCAGCATCCGACCGCTGAAGAGCACGCGGGTGAACGGCACGGCCGCGGAGCCGGCGGCCGCCACCGATTCCGAACCCGAACGCAAGTCGCCCGAACGCAGCAGGACGAACCACGGGACGAGCCACAGGAGACCGACACCGCCCAGGAGGAAGAAGGGAGGGCGCCACGCCCCGGTACCGTCGGCCGCCCCGCTCCCCAACAGCAGAGGCAGCGCCAGCGGCGTGAGGATCGCCCCGATGGTCGCCCCGCTCTGGAGCAGGCCGTTGCCCATCGAGCGTTGGCGCTCGTCGAGAAGGGACCGGGTGATGCGCACCGCGCAGGGCCAGTGGCCGGCCTCGAAGAATCCCAGCAACCCCCGCAGGAGGAGCAGGTCCTGGTGATCCCGGGCCCAACCGGTGGCCATGCCCGCCAGCGACCACAGCGCCAGCACGGCGGCATAGACCCGGTGGACCGCGAAGCGGTCGGCCATCCATCCGAACACCACCGAGCCGGCGGCGAAGGCGTATCCGAAGACCGCCTCGACCTGCCCGTACTGGGTCTTGGACATCCCGAACTCCTGGGTGATCCGCACCGAGAGTCCGGAGAGGGTCTGCCGGTCCATGTAGTTGATGGCCGAGGCCAGCAACAGCATCCCGCACACCGACCATTTCCAGACGGCACCACGCGGACGGGATGGAGGGGTGGGGCTCATCGTCGTGCGGACTCAGGTCTCGGACCACGACACGCCATCCCAACGGCGGACGCGCTCCAGCAGTCCGATCACATCCGCGGAGAACACCTCGAAGAGCGCCTCGCCCTTCTCGACCGAGGCCGCGGAGGGATGGCCGATGTGCCCGGTCGGGGTACGCTCGCGGGTGACCCAGCCCCGGTGGGCCGGATGGAAGGGCGGCGTGGCATCCACCGGTTCGAGGCCCGAGAACGGACCCACCCGGCCGGGATCGAGACGCAGCATCATCGAGGTCTCCCACTCGCAGGCGTGGCCCATGTCCCGCTGCATCCATCCTCCGGCCACCGGCCGCTCGAAGGGCCGGCCGCCGAGGCTCCAGTAGGTCGCGAAGAGCAGCAGCAACCCGTCCACGTCGCGGTGGCGTTGGCGCAGTTCGAAGACCGCCTGCCGTCCCGGGACATCGTTGCCGCCATGACCGTTCAGGAAGATCACGCGTTTGAATCCGTGCCTGAGGACATTCTCGGCGAGGCCGCCCAGCAGGTCGAGATAGGGCCGCGGCGGCGCGGACAGCGTGCCGGGGAAATCCAGATGGTGGTCGGAGTTGCCCAACCAGAGCACCGGGGCGAAGACCACCTGTCCGGAGAGCGCCGCCTCGGCCCTGCGGGCCACCTCGCCGACCAGGCGGGTGTCGGTCACCACCGGCAGATGGCCGCCATGCTGCTCGACCGCCGCGATGGGGAACACGATCGGGGTCTCCCTTGGCAACGCGGCCAACTGAGGGGAGGTCATTTCGGCGAGGTGCATGCGGAGATTTCCCCTAGGATGCAGATCCTGCGGAGCGGGTCAAAGGAAGGCCACCGGAGCACGGAGGGCCCGCGATCGGATTCCGGGATCGGAGTCCAAAAGCGAAGTCGGCCTCACGGCTCCCAACTCTG
>JBEGWF010000029.1:0-17953 GCA_041177965.1 Verrucomicrobiota bacterium
CGATCACGAGCGCCTCGAGATCCGGCAACAGTCGGGCGCGGGTCTTGAGCACCAGTCGCCATTCCTTGGCGGACTCCACGGCTCCCTGCCACCGGTAGATCGACTCCAGGGGCCCCGAGACCTGGGCGCAGGCCGCCGTTCCCGAAGCCACCGCGAGGCGGCCCAGTTTCGCCGCGAGGGCTCGGTTCGGCGTGGTCACCCAGACGGTGACGAAGATTCGGGAGACTTTCACGGCATCGGATACCGATGATGCCCTCACGGGGTATCCGGTTCAAAGGGGATTGATTTTTAAAAGGATGATCATACACTCATGGAAAGAAACAAATCGGACGACCCAAGATTCTCTCCTCATGAAGACCGAAAACATGATCCGCGTGATGGCCGGGGTGATGATCCTGACCAGTGTGGCCTTGGCGCATTTCGTGAGCCCATGGTGGATGCTCCTGACCTGCTTCGTCGGGCTCAACCTCATCCAATCGGCCTTCACCGGTTTCTGCCCGGCCGAGATCGTGTTCAAGAAGGCCGGGATCGGATCGGGAGGGTGCTGCTCGGGATCCTGTCGGAAGGATTGAACCATGGCCCACCTCTCCGCGGATCCCCGTGGGCTGATCCTGGCCTGTCCCTCATGTTCCCAGGCCAACCGGTTGGTCTATCGGCAATGGGACGCTGTGATCCGCTGTGGTCGCTGCAAGGAGGAGTTGAGGAGGCCGGCCGCCGTGGTCGAGGTGGCGGATCCCCGGAGTTTCCGGGCCCTCGTCGCCGACGTGCCGCGTCCCGTGTTCGTCGATTTCTGGGCTCCCTGGTGCGGCCCCTGCCGCAGTGTGGCCCCCGAGGTCGAGCGACTGGCGGGTCTGATGGACGGTGAGGCCGTGATCGTGAAGGTCGACACCGAGGCCCTGCCCGGCCTGGCATCCGAGCATCGCATCCAATCCATCCCCACGTTCGTGGTCTTCCACCGCGGGTCGGAGGTCGCCCGCACCTCCGGTGCCCTGCCGGCCACCCGGTTGAAGCGGTTCATCGAGCAGTCGATCCCTGGTCCCTCTGTTTTCCCATGAACCGTGTCTTTGGAAAGGGCTCCGCGATCGGGGCCGGTCTGGTCGCCGCGAGTCTCCTCTGCATGATCGTCGGGTGCGGTCCGGGGCAGGGGACCGGCGCGTCGTCGCCCGGGGTGTCGTCGACACTGCCACCGGCGCGGGTCCGCCTCGTGGCCGTTGAAACCCATGGCCTCACCGCCACCGAGGAGGTCGTGGGGACCGTACGGACACGACTGCATGCGACCGTGGAGGCCAAGGTGGCCGGCCGGATCGAATCGCTGCAGGTGGCCCCGGGGCAGACCGTACGCCAGGGCCAGGTCCTGGCCACCCTCGATGCCCGGGAGACCCAGGCGCGGTTGGAGTCCGCCCGGGCCGTCCTGGAGCAGTCGATCCGGGATTTCGACCGGGCGGGCAGGTTGCTGAAGGAAGGCGCCGTCACGCCCTCGGAGATGGAGGCCGTCCAGTCCCGCAACCGGGTGGCCCGTGCGGTGGTTTCGGAGATGGAGACCCTGCTGGGCCATGCACGGGTCGTTGCCCCCTTCGACGGCATCATCACCCGGAAGGCGGTGGACCTCGGAGATCTGGCCACACCCGGGCGACCCTTGGTGGAGATCGAGGACCCGACCCATTTGCGTTTCGAGGCCGACCTGCCCGAGGCCCTGATGGACCAGGTCCAATCCGGCGCCCGGTTGCCGGTGCGCATCGCCTCCCGGAAGGAGCCCGTGGAAGGGATCGTGGTGGAGATCGCGCCGGTGGCCGAGGCCGTCAGCCGCACGTATCCGATCAAGCTCGATCTGCCCGTGTTGCCGGGCCTGCGCGCGGGCCAGTTCGGGCGTGTGGCCGTGCCCACGGGCCAGGCGAGCGTGCCGCACGTGCCGGTCACGGCGGTCTTCCACCGGGGACAGATGGAGTGCGTGATGGTCGCCATCGACGGGCGTGCCCGCATGCGGCTCATCCGCAGCGGCAAGCGCCTCGGTGCGGATCTGGAGGTGGTCTCGGGCCTGGAGTCGGGTGAACGGGTCGTCACGACCGACCCGGATCGAGTGATCGAAGGACAACCCCTGGAGGTGATCCCTTGAATCGCGGTGCATCCGACACCTCGGCGGTCCACGGCCTGGCGGGTCGGATCGCCCATGCGTTCATCGATTCCAAGCTCACCCCGCTCATCGTCCTCGCCTCGTTGCTCCTGGGAGCCTTCGCCGTCCTGATGCTGCCGCGCGAGGAGGAGCCGCAGATCCGCGTGCCGATGATGGACGTGATGGTCTCCATGCCGGGATCGTCCGCGTCGGAGGTCGAGGAGCGAGCCACGCGACCGATGGAGAAGCTGCTCTGGGAGTTGCCCGGGGTGGAGTACCTGTATTCCCAGTCCCGTGAGGGCGAGGCGCTGACCATCGTCCGTTTCAAGGTCGGCTCCGATCCGGATTCCAGCCTCGTGAAGGTCTCCGAGAAGCTCCGGGCCAATCAGGACCGAATGCCGCACGGAGTGGCCTTCCCGCTCATCAAGTCCCGATCCATCGACGATGTCCCCATCCTCGCACTGACCTTCCACAGCGCGAGGTACGATCACCTGACCCTGCGCCGCCTCGTGTCGCAGGTCGACGACGCCGTCAAGCAGGTGCCCCGGGTCGCCGAGACCACGGTCATCGGCGGGTCCCGCCGGGAACTCCGGGTGCTCCTGGATCCCGCGCGTCTGGCCTCCCGCGGCCTCAGCCCCGTGGGCATCATCCCCATGCTCCGGCAGGCCAACCGGCAGTTCCGCAGCGGCGAGTCGACCTCGATGAACCAGGCGGTGGTGATCGAGACCGGGGCGTTCCTCCGGAACGCCGAGGATGTCCGCAACGTGGTGGTCGGCGCGGTGGCGGGCCGACCCATCTACCTGCGCGAGGTGGCCGACGTGGTGGACGGTGCCGAGGAGCCGTCGAACTACGTCTTCCACGGCGCGGGGGCCGCCTCCACGAATTCGGGCCCGGTCCGTGAGCAGCCGGCCGTGACGCTGGCCATCGGCAAGCGTCCGGGGGTCAATGCCATCTCGGTGGCCGAGGACGTGTTGCGAAAGGTGGACTCGCTGAAAGGCGGCCTGATCCCTTCGGAGGTCACCGTGTCGGTCACCCGGCACTATGGCGAGACCGCGGCCGAGAAGTCCAACGAGCTGCTGCTCCACATGGGCATCGCGGTGGTGAGCGTGTCGTTGCTCATCTGGCTGACCCTGGGTTGGCGCGAATCCGGGATCGTGGCCGTGGCCATCCCGGCCACGCTGGCCCTGACCCTGATGGTCTTCCATCTGTACGGCTTCACGCTGAACCGGATCACCCTGTTCGCGCTGATCTTCAGCATCGGCATCCTGGTCGACGATGCGATCGTGGTGGTTGAGAACATCGTTCGACACTTCCACCTGCCGCAGAACCGGGACCGCGCCTGGAACACCATCGCGGTCGAGGCGGTCAGCGAGGTGGGCAATCCCACGATCCTGGCGACGTTCGCCGTGATCGCCGCGGTGCTGCCGATGGCCTTCGTGGGTGGACTCATGGGGCCCTACATGCGACCGATCCCCGTGGGCGCCAGCGCGGCCATGTTCTGGTCGCTGCTCATCGCCTTCATCGTCACCCCCTGGGCCGGCATCCGGATGCTCCGATGGTTCCGTGGCGAGGCCCGTCTGGCCGCGCTGCACTCGGGCGGAGACCATGGGGCCACGGAGGATGCCCTGACCCGCCTGTACCGCCGGGTGATGGACCCCCTGCTGCACCACCGGCTGTGGCAATGGTCGTTCCTCGGAGTGATCACCGCGTTGCTTCTGGGCGCCATGGCCACGGTCGTCGGCGGGTGGGTCACCGTGAAGATGCTGCCCTTCGACAACAAATCGGAGTTCCAGATCATCCTCAACATGCCCGAGGGCAGTTCGCTCGAGCGCACGGCCCAGGCCGCCCGGGAGATCGCCGCCACCGTCCGCGATGAGCCCGAGGTGACCGATTATCAGGTCTATGTGGGCGTGGCCTCACCCTTCAACTTCAACGGACTGGTGCGGCATTATTTCCTGCGGCGCGGGGCATCGGTGGCCGACATCCAGGTCAACCTGGTGGACAAGCATGCCCGCAAGTCCCAGAGCCACGACATCGCCAAGCGCATCCGACCCGCGGTGACCCGGGTCGCCCAGCGTTTCGGCGCCCGCGTGGCCGTGGCCGAGGTGCCGCCGGGACCGCCGGTGCTCCAGACGTTGGTCGCCGAGATCTACGGACCCACCGACGAGGCCCGTTCGGCCCTGGCGGAACAGGTCAGGGCGATCTTCCAGTCCACCCCGGGCGTGGTGGATGTGGACTGGTACGTCGAGGCCGACCAGCCCAAGACCCGCTTCGTCATCGACAAGGAGAAGGCCGCGCTGGTGGGCATCAGTGCCGAGACGCTGTCCCAGACGCTCCGCATCGCCGTGGGCGGCGAGTCGGTGGATCTGCTGCACGTGCCGCGGGAGAAGGAGGACGTCAATCTGGTGCTGCAATTGCCGCGTTCGGCCCGGGTCCGCCCGGAGGAGTTGCTGGCCCTGCGCGTCCGCAGCGGTGACGGCAATGCCCTGCCCGAACCCGGCGGATCCCAGATGGGGCCGCCGCTCGTCCCGCTCCGCGAACTGGTGCGCATCGAGACCGGCGTCGTCGACAAGAGCCGCCACCGCAAGAACCTGATGCCGGTGACCTATGTGATCGGCGACGTGGCCGGCGTGATCGAGAGTCCGGTCTATGCCATCGCCGAGATGAACAAGAAGCTGGCGGCCCTGCCCGGAGCACCGCGCATCCACAACGCCTCGATGCCCTTCTCGGATGCCGAACCCTCGATGAAATGGGACGGTGAATGGCACATCACCCTGGAGGTGTTCCGCGACCTCGGCATCGCCTTCGCCGCCGTGCTCGTGCTGATCTACGTGCTCATGGTGGGGTGGTTCCGCTCGTTCCTGACCCCGCTGCTGGTGATGGTGGCCATCCCGTTCTCGTTGGTGGGCATCCTGCCGGCCCATGGGGCGATGGGGGCGTTCTTCACTGCGACCTCCATGATCGGATTCATGGCGGGTGCCGGGATCGTGGTCCGCAATTCCATCATCCTCGTGGACTTCATCGAGCAGGGACTGCGTGACGGCATGACCCTCGATCGGGCGGTGATCGAGGCGGGTGCGGTGCGGTTCCGGCCCATGGTGCTCACGGCGGCGGCGGTGATCGTCGGTGCGGCCGTCATCCTCGCCGACCCGATCTTCCAGGGCCTGGCCATCTCCCTGATGGCCGGCGAGGTGGCTTCGTTGCTCATCAGCCGGATGGCGGTGCCCGTGCTCTACTTCATGGCCCATCGGCGCCCCAGTGTCGCTGCCCGATATGCCCGGGAGGGCGGGCATCCTTGACTCGACGGGACCGACGCGGAACCGTAGCTCCATGCCTGTCCCTCGAATCCCCTCCAGCGGTCCCGATCCCGGGACGGCTTCGGGGAGGTTCATCCGTGGGTTTTCGGCACGGGTTTCGGCGCTCTTGGCGGTCTGGGCGGTCGGACTGATGCCGACCCCGGCGCGATCCGATGCTTCCGACACCGCGCCGGCGCGTTCCGGAGCACCGTCGGCGGACTGGTGGGCGTTCCGCCCGCTTTCCTCGCCGGAGATTCCCCGGAGCGTGCGCAAGGACGGCGCGTCCGGCCCGACCGATCCGCCGCATCCCATCGACGCCTTCATCCACGAGCGACTCGCCGCGAAGTCGCTGCGGCCGGGTCCGCAGGCCGGTGCCCGGGAACTGCTGCGCCGGCTGCACCTCGACCTGGTCGGACTGCCTCCCTCCCCGGAGGAGATCGCCGATTTCGAGCGCGACCCTTCCCCGGAGGCCTGGTCCCGCCGGGTCGAGGCGCTGCTGGCCAGTCCCAGATATGGAGAGCGCTGGGGACGCCACTGGCTGGACATCGTGAGGTTCGCCCAGAGCAACGGGTACGAGCGGGATTCCGAGAAGCGCGAGGCCTGGCGCTACCGCGACTATGTGATCCGGGCCTTCAACCAGGACAAGCCCTACGACCGCTTCATCCGCGAACAGATCGCCGGCGACGCCCTGGCCCCGGCCCTGGTGGAGGACGGCGGGCGGGCGGGGGAGGCCTGGAGGGATGCCGTGGTCGCCACCGGGTTCCTGCGCCTGGGAGTCCATGACGACGAGCCCGACGACAAGATCCAGGCCGAGTACGACGAACTCGACGACATCGTGGGGACGACAGGGGCGGCCTTCCTCGGAATGACCGTCGCCTGCGCCCGATGCCACGACCACAAGTTCGACCCCATCCCGCAACGCGATTACTACGCCCTGCTGGCCCTGTTCCGGCCGCTCCATGTGGGAGTGAATGGCGGCCCGGGCCTGGAGTCGCCCCTGTTCGCCCCGCTGGCGACACCGGCGGAGATCGCCGAGTGGAAGGCCGGGCAGGAGCGCCAGCGTCGGGAACTGGAGGCCCGCAAGGCGTCCACCGCCGACGAGACGGAACGCAAGGAATTGTCCCGGCGCATCGAGGCGCTCCAGAAGGCCGATCCGCCCTTCGAATGGGCCCTGGCCGCCCGCGAACGGGGCGGACCCGCGCCGGTCGAGCGGGTGCTTTCGCGCGGCAACCCCAGGTCTCCCGGCGCGGAGGTCGCACCGGGCTTCCTGAGGGCCGCCGGGGGAGGCGATGCGCGGTTCGCGTCCGCCGGAGATGCGTCCACCGTGTCGGGGCGTCGGCAGGCCCTGGCCGACTGGATCGCGAGTCCCGCCAACCCCCTGACGGCCCGGGTGCTGGTCAACCGCGTCTGGCACCACCATTTCGGGCGCGGGCTCGTCCGCACCACCACCGATTTCGGACGGGTGGGTGGGCTGCCCAGCCATCCCGAACTCCTCGACTGGCTGGCGGGCGAGTTCATCCGGCAGGGGTGGTCGATCAAGGCGCTGCATCGGCTGATCCTGACCTCGGCCACCTGGCGTCGATCATCGAGCGTGGACCAGCCCGCGGCGGTCGAGGCCGATCCCGGCAACGAACTGCTGTGGAGGCAGAACCTCCGTCGTCTCGATGCCGAGGCGCTGCGTGACACGCTGCTGTCGGTCTCCGGCGCGTTGAATCTGGAATCGGGCGGTCGGGGATTCTTCCCGGCCCTCAGTGGCGAGGTGCTCGCGGGCGGCTCGCGACCGGGGACCGATTGGCAGGTGTCCGGGCCTGGAGAGCTCTCCCGGCGCAGCGTCTATGCCTACATCCGGCGCACCTCCATGGTCCCGATGTTCGAGGCCTTCGATTACAGCAACGCCACGTCGCCGCTGTCGGAACGCCCCGTGACCACGGTGGCGCCCCAGGCCCTGATGCTGCTGAACGACGTCTTCGTCCAGGAGCAGGCGGCGGCCCTGGCGGAAAGGGTCAGGACCGAGACCGGGGCCGGAGCGAACGATCGCCAGCGCCTCCAGCGGGCCTGGACCCTGGCCACGGGGCGGGCGCCGAAGGCCGACGAGTTGGACCGGGTGTCGGGATTCCTGGAGCGCCAGGCCTCGGTGTGGGCCGGCCTCCATCACCGGTTGTCGTTCCGGCCCGACGTGCCCGACACGCTGTCGGTGCCCTATTTCAACGCGCTGCCTGCCGAGCGTTTCCTCGTGCCGCCGGGTCCCGGTTGGGAATGCCACAAGGGACTCTGGCCCCGCGAATACGAGGGCAATCGGGCCCTGGAACCGGGTCGCGGTCCCTTTGCGTTCTGGCGTGGAGCCCCGGTGGGCGACGGCGAGTGGCAGGTGGAGTTGGTGCCCCAGGTGGGTTGTTCGCAGGTGGGCCTTCTGTTGCGCGCCTCGGTTCCACCCGGCGATGCGGCCCGGTCGGGGCGATCCGCGGAATCGGGAGTGGAGCTGGTGTTCGAGCCCAAGGAGGGCCGCCTCCTGCTGCGACAGTTGAATCCGGCCGCCGCCGTCTCACTGGCCTCCCGGATCGGGGTGTCACTGCGGGGTGATCGGCTGCCGTTGCGCATCCGTCTGGAAGGGGATCGCGTGACGGTGCACGAGGGTGGTGAATCGGCCCCGGTCCTGTTGCAGGCGACCCTTCCCCCGGGGGCCCCCGCCTCGGGATCCCTGGGCGTCCGGGTCTGGGGCTCTGGCCTTGGTCTCGACCGGTCCAGGTGGATACCCCGGGCCGGAACGCCCCAACCGCTCTGGTCGGAGCGCTCCGCCGGTTGGGCCCGACATCGTGCCTTGGAGAGCGCCTGCCTGCTCATGCTCAACCTCAACGAAGTGGCCTATGTCGACTGAATCCCCCGGGTCTTCCCGCGCCTCCCGTGGAGGCTCCCCGCTGTGCGCCGGTTCCCGCCGCGATTTCCTGGCCCAGTTCGGCGCGGGATTCACGAGTCTGGCGCTGTCGGGCATGCTCGAAGCCGATGGGTTCTTCGCCCGACCCGACGTGGCCCCAGGCGTCTCCTCGGATCCGATGCGCGTGAAGCCGCCGCACCTTCCGACCAAGGCCAAGGCCTGCATCTTCCTCTTCATGTACGGAGGTCCGTCGCAAATGGATCTCTTCGACTACAAGCCCGAGTTGAATCGGCGCCACGGACAGACCGCCTCGCTGGAGCAACGCCGGCGCGATGTGAAGCCCGGCACCCTGCTCGGCTCGAAGCGCACCTTCCGTCGATACGGGCAGTCGGGCCTGTGGTGCAGCGATGTGCTGCCGCACCTCTCGGCCCACATGGACAAGCTGGCCGTCATCAAATCGCTGTATGCCGACTCCTTCGCCCACGGTTCGGCGATGATCCAGATGAACAGCGGCCGGGTGTTGCAGGGCTGGCCGTCGATGGGTTCGTGGCTGTCGTATGGGCTGGGCTCGGCCAATGCGAACCTGCCGGGCTACGTGGTGATGCTCGATCCGCGCGGAGGGCCCATCAGCGGGGCGGCCAACTGGTCGAGCGGATTCATGCCGGCGGCCTATCAGGGCACGGTGTTCCGGGCCTCGGGCAATCCCATCCTGAACCTCGATCCGGCCGACGGCTCGCCCGCCCAGGTGCAGCGCGACACCATTTCAACCCTCAACGAGCTCAACGCCGGCCATCTGGCCTCGCGTCCGGGTTTCAGCGAACTGCATGCCCGCATCGCCAGCTACGAGTTGGCCTTCCAACTGCAGCGCAGCGCCCCCGATGCCCTCGACCTGTCGCAGGAATCGGCCGCCACGCTCGAGAGCTACGGGGTGAATCAATCCCGCCCGGACGATCACCCGCTGGCGCTCGGACCCGCTCCCTTCGGCCGCCAATGCCTCATCGCCCGGCGGTTGGTGGAGCGTGGGGTCCGATTCATCCAGATCTACCACGGCGGCGGTCACCAGCAGCAGAACTGGGATGCCCACAACGGCGTGGAGGAGAACCTCCGCATCCATGGGCCGGAGATCGATCGCCCCATCGCCGCGCTGCTCGCCGATCTCGAACAGCGGGGACTGCTCGATTCGACCCTCATCGTCTGGGGCGGCGAGTTCGGTCGACAGGCCGTCTCCCAGGGCGGCAACGGAGGGCGCGACCACAATCCCAAGGGGTTCACCTACTGGATGGCCGGCGGGGGAGTCCGAGGCGGTACCAGTTACGGCGAGACCGATGAACTGGGCCACGAGGCCGCCGTCGATCGTCATCATATCCGCGACCTGCACGCCACGATCCTGCACCTCATGGGGCTCGATCCGATGAGGCTCACCTATTTCTACGGCGGCCTCGACCAGAAGCTCACCGGCGTGGTCGAACCCGAGGTCATCCGGGGAATCCTCGCCTGAGCGGGCGGCAGGGTGCGGGAATTGGTCCGGAAGAGAAACGTTCGCCGACCTCGGCAGTGGTTCGCGGAGAATCCTCCGCTTCGGCTCGGGGCATCGGTCCTGAAAATCAAAAACCCCCGGAAACTTTCGTTTCCGAGGGTTTCAAATGGCGACCCCACGGGGAATCGAACCCCGGTTACTGCCGTGAAAGGGCGGTGTCCTAACCGCTAGACGATGGGGTCTGAAAAGAGCGGCGAGTCTTTCGCAGACAGACTCGCTGGTTGTCACGCCATAAATGACTGGTGGGTCGGCAGGGATTTGAACCCTGGACCAACGGCTTAAAAGGCCGCTGCTCTACCGCTGAGCTACCGACCCGCCAAAAAGCGGATGCGCAAGGTATCTGGTGAAAGGGGGGCGGCAAGCAGTCTTTTGTGGCTGCAGTGGCGTTTCGGAGACCTTCGGGCAGCCCTTCGATGGTTTGCATGAGGGTCGGGTTGGTGTTCACTCCCTGCCATGGACGCACCGCAGGGCACGGTGACCTTCGTCTTCACCGACCTGGTCGGGAGCACGCGGTTGTGGGAGCGGCATCCGCTGGTCATGCCCTCGATCATCCGTCGCCATGATGAACTCCTGAAGGGGATCTTCGATCGGGCCGGGGGACACGTCTTCAAGACGGTGGGCGACGCCTTCTGCGTGGCCTTCCCGGATCCGGCCGGGGCGCTGCGGGCCGCGGCCTCGGTGCAGCGGGCGCTCGCGTCCGAACCCTGGGGAGAGATCGGAGGCCTCTCCGCCCGCATCGGCATCCATAGCGGCACGGCCGAATCGCGGGGGGGCGACTACTTCGGCGGGACGCTCAACCGGGCCGCCCGCATCCAGTCGGCGGCCCACGGCGGGCAGGTCCTGCTCTCCCGGGCCACCCGGGATCTCCTTTCCGATCCGCCTCCCGGAGATCTCGGGTTCATCGATCTGGGGGAGCATCTCCTGAAGAGCCTCGACCGTGCGGAGCGACTCTTCCAGTTGGGCGGCGAGGGGTTGGGCTCCTCGTTTCCGCCTCCCCGCAGCCTGAGCGTGCTGCCCAACAACCTGCCCCCCAGGACCACCAGCTTCATCGGTCGCGCCCGCGAGATGGCCGCCCTGGGCGCGCTGCTGGATGGAGCGTCCCGTCTGGTGACCCTCACCGGCCCGGGCGGCACCGGCAAGACGCGCCTGGCCCTCGAGGTCGCCGCCGGGCGATTGGGCGCCTTTCCGGGTGGGGTCTGGATGGTCGAACTGGCGATGCTGGACGATGCCGGAGGCCTCGTGGCGGCCGTCGCCGCCGCGCTCGGCGTGCGCGAGGAGTCGGGTCGGCCGCTCCGTGAGACGCTCCTCGCCGCGGTGGGTCGTCGGGAGATGCTTCTGGTCGTCGACAACTGCGAGCACCTGGCCGCATCGGTCGCCCGACTGGTGGACGAACTGCTGCGCTCGTGCCCCCGGCTCAGGATCCTCGCCACCGGACGATCGGCGCTCGGGTTGCCCGGGGAGTCCCTCCTGGGAGTGCCGCCGCTCGGAGTCGCCGGCCTCCCGCGCGACCCGGTGACCGGGCCGGGAGCGGCCCGGAGGCTCGCCGATTGCGATGCCGTGCGGTTGTTCGTGGACCGGGCCCGGGCCGTCCGCCCGGAGTTCGCCCTCACCGACGACAACGCCCCGGCAGTGGCCGAGATCTGCGCCCGCCTCGATGGCATCCCGCTGGCGCTCGAGCTGGCGGCGGCCCGGCTGCGGATCCTCGACCCACGCCAGATCGCCGTCCGCCTGGCCGATCGCTTCCGCCTGTTGCGCGGGTCCGGGGCGGGCCGATCGCCCCATCACCAGACCCTCGAAGCGATGGTGGACTGGAGCCACGGACTCCTGGCACAGCAGGAGCGGGTGCTGTTCCGGGGACTCGCCGTGTTCGTGGGCGGATGCGACCTCGAGGCCGTCGAAGCCGTCTGCCACGGTTCGGTTCCCGACGGATCCGATCTGCTCGACCTGCTTCAGGGTCTGGTGGACAAGTCGTTGGTGGGCGTCGAGACCGGGCGCTCGGGAACGCCCCGCTACACCATGCTCGAGTCGATCCGGCACTACGCCACGCTCCGACTCGAGGAATCCGGGGCCATGCCCGCATTGCGCGAGGCCCATGCCCGGCATTTCCTGGAATGGGCGTCCGGCGCAGGGCCTCATTTCGAGGGGGCCGAGCAGGCCTCCTGGTTGTCCCGGTTCGACGACGAGCTGCCCAACCTCGACCGGGCCCTGCGGTGGTCCATCGAGCGGGGCGACGCCGAGGCGGCCCACCGGATCATCGCGTCCCTCGGCCGGCCCATGGAGGTGCGCGGACATCTCACCGGCGGGCGCTCCCTCGCCGAGACCGTCCTGGGCATGCCTGGCCCCGTCGATCGGGGCCTTCGGGCCCGGGCCGAGATGGCCGCCGGTCGATTGATGTGGGCCCTGGACGACTATCCCGCGTCGCGCCGTCTCCTCGAATGCGCCGTCGCTTCGGCCTCGGATGCGGGAGACCGGGCCCTGGCCCTCTCCTGCCGGGCGTTCATCGGCTATCTCGAGCGTGGTGACGGGAGAGTGGACGAGGCGGAGTCGATCTTCGTGGCGTGCCTCGCCGAGGCTCGCGAGATCGGCAGCCGGCAGGCCGAGTCGCTGGCCCTCGGGGGGCTGGGTCGCGTGGCCGCGTCGCGGGGAAGGCTCGAGGAGGCGCTGGCGCTCTCGGAGGAGGCGCTCGGCATCCACCGACGCCTGGGAGATCATTGGATCGCCGGCCTGGTGCTCTGGGGACTCGCGCAGACGGCCGTCGCCCGGGGCGATGCTGCCCGGGCCGAGGAGGCCCTGCGGGAATGGTCCGCGATCGCCGGCGCCCTCGGCAACGGATGGTTGCTTCCATACATCCTCCAGACGCTCGCCGAGGCGGCCGTCGCGGGTGGACGGTTCGAGCGGGCCGCCCGCCTCCAAGGGGCCGCCGAAGCGCAGCGAGAGCGCCGGGGTTTCCGGCTTTCGGTGGCCGAGCGCGCCGAGTTGGACGCAAACCTGGCCCGGATCCGTTCGGCCCTCCCGGAGGCGCGTTTCACCGAACTGTCGCGGGAGGGGCGCGATTTCAATCCCGAGGATCTCTGGCTCCTGGAATGAGGCCGTGGAGGTCGCGTCGCGGGGGACACACCCGGTCGAGCGATTTTTCCACGGTTTCCGGGCGGCAGGCTTGACGGGGAGGGCTGAATTTCGGACCAAGAGCGTCGTCATTTCCCAGTCATGAACTCACCTCTCGAGAACCGCCGGGACTTTCTCAAGTCCGGTTCCACCGCCGCCGCCCTGACGTTCGCCGCGCCGGCCCTGCTGATGCGGGACCGCGCGTTCGCCGCCAACTCCGACACCATCCGCATCGGCCTCGTGGGCTGCGGTGGTCGTGGCACCGGCGCCGCGGGCAATGCGCTCGAGGCCGACAAGAATCTGGTCCTCGTGGCCATGGGCGACGCGTTCGAAGACCAGCTCAAGCAGAGCCACTCCAGCCTCGACAAGCAGTTCCCCGGTCGCGTGCAGGTGGAGCCGTCCAAGCGCTTCGTGGGTCTCGACGCCTACCAGAAGGTGATCGACGCCGGTGTCGACGTGGTGTTGCTGGCCTCGCCCCCGGGATTCCGCCCGACCCACCTGCGCTACGCGGTCGAGAAGAAGAAGCACATCTTCTGCGAGAAGCCGATGGCCACCGACAGCGCCGGCATCCGTCACGTGATGGAGTCGGTCCGCATGTCCAAGGAAGCCAAGCTCAACATCGTGGCGGGTTACTGCTGGCGCTATTCCTTCCCGCAGCGCGAGTTCTTCAAGCGCATCAACGACGGTGAGCTCGGCGAGGTGCTGGCGATGTACGGCACCTACCTCACCGGCCCCGTGAAGCCGATGCAGGCTCCTGCGCAGCGCAAGGAGGGCGTGGGCGACCTCGAGTGGCAGATGCGCAACTGGATGAACTTCACCTGGCTGGCCGGCGACGGCTACGTCGAGCAGTGCATCCACACGGTCGACAAGATGATGTGGGCCTTCGGCGACAAGCCCCCGGCCAAGGTCGTGGCCAACGGCGGTCGGGTGCACCCGAACTACGAGGGCAACATCTTCGACCACATGACGGCCACCTACGAGTGGGCCAACGGCGCCCGCGGCGTCATCGCCCAGCGCCAGATCGCCAACTGCTACAGCGACAACAGCGACTACGTGCTTGGTGGCAAGGGCAAGGGCTGGAACGGTTGGTCGAACTCGTACTTCAAGAACGCCGACGGTTCCAACGGTTGGCGTTACCGCGGCGAGAAGCCCGACATGTACGTGGTGGAGCACCAGTACCTCTACAAGGCCATCCGCAACGGCGAGTTCCACAACGATGGCGACCGCATGGTCAACAGCACGCTGGCGGGCATCATGGGCCGTCTGGCCGCCTACACCGGCCAGGAGGTCACCTGGGAGCAGGCGCTCAATTCGCAGATCAAGCTCGTGCCGGACAACCTGTCCTGGGACATGAAGCTCGCGATCGACCCGTTGCCGGTTCCGGGCAAGACGAAGCTGGCCTGATCCCGACGAATCACCGGCCGGGCGAATCCTCGCCCGGCCGGTTTCTTCATCGCCTCCCCTCCCGGTCCGTCTCCGAACCCGTTTCCCAAGAACCCCTTCCGCCCCATGAATCGCCGCCATTTCCTCCAGACCGCCGCCCTCCTCGGGGCCTCGTTGCCCGCCTTCGCGCAGACCGCGCCCAAGCGCAGGATCCTCAAGGGCATCATGTGGGGCACCGTCGGGGTCCCGGGTTCGGTGATGCAGAAGATGGAGGCCATCAAGGCGGCGGGCTTCGACGGGGTGGAGCCGATGGGCGGCATGGACAATGCCGAGATGAACGCCGCGCTGAAGGCCACGGGCCTGAAGGCGGGCTCGGTGTGCTGCCACACGCACTGGGCCAAGCCGTTGTCCGATCCGAATCCGGCCGTTCGCGAGGTCGGGGTCGAGGGGCTCAAGCTGTCGCTGCGCGATGCCAAGGCCTACGGGGCCCCGGCGGTGCTGCTGGTGCCGGCGGTGGTCAATGCCTCGATCAGCTACGCCGACGCCTACACGCGCTCGCAGGCCGAGATCCGCAAGGTGGTGCCGCTGGCCGAGGAACTGGGCGTGAAGATCGCCATCGAGAACGTCTGGAACAACTTTCTCCTCAGCCCCCTCGAGGCCGCCCGCTATGTCGATGAATTCAAGAGCCCGATGGTGGGCTGGCACCTCGATGTGGGGAATCTGATCCACTACGGATGGCCCGAGCAGTGGGTCCGCATCCTGGGCAAGCGCATCGCCACGCTGCACATCAAGGAGTACAGCCGCGCCAAGTCCGACAAGCAGGGCAAGTGGGCCGGCTTCGACGCCGAGTTCTTCAAGGGCGACAACAACTGGCCCGCGGTGATGAAGGCCCTCGACGAGATCGGCTACCAGGGTTGGGGCATCGCCGAGCAGGGCGGGGCGGGTTCGCCCGAGGGGCTGAAGAAGCTCTCCACCGAGATGGACCAGATCTTCGCCTCCTGAGGCGCGAGGCGGGGCCCGAATTCGGTGCGCGCTTTCGGGCCCAGCGGATCATGCCCGGCCGGGTCGCTGGCGAACGCGATTCCCCAGGCTCCGGGGCGATCGGACAGGGCCTCGCGTGATCGTTGATTTTTGATGCGGTGGCCTTGAAGTCGGGCCCACCCGGATCCGCAGAGGTTCGGTTTCCGGCTGGCCGCCGAAGGAATTTCCCTCTTTGTTGACGCCCGTCTCCAGATTCCTCGATTCCCATGTCCCCCATGACCCGATTGCCAGCCCTCGCCCTCGTCGCCGCCTCGCTGACGGCGCTGTCCCTGGTGGGCGAGGTGCCCCGGCACCCGAAGTTCGGATTCCCGGTGTACACCAACGCGCCCTCGGGACGGCAGTTGACCGGCCAGCACAAGCCCGCCGACAACCCGGCCTACAGCCCCGAAGACGCCCGCAAGCGCTTCACCCTGTTGCCGGGCTTCGAGGCGCGGCTCTTCGCGTCGGAGCCCGAGGTGGTGAACCCCGTGGCCATGACCTGGGATGATCGGGGGCGCCTCTGGGTGGTGGAACTCTACGAATACCCGCTGGGCACCAAGCCGGGTGAGAAGGGCCGCGACCGCATCAAGGTGCTCGAAGACACCGATGGCGACGGTCGCGCCGATTCGGTGAAGGTGTTCGCCGATGGATTCACGCTGGCCACGGGCCTGCTGGTGGCCAATGGCGGTGTCTACGTCGGAGCGGCGCCGAACCTCTATTTCCTGGAAGACGCCGACGGCGACCTGGTGGCCGACAAGCGGACCGTCGTGCAGACCGGTTTCGGCCTCGAGGATCGGCACGAACTCCTCAATGGATTCACCTGGGGTCCCGACGGCCAGATGTACATGACCCACGGGGTCTTCACCCGCACCCAGGCCGTGGATCCTGCCAAGCCCGGCGAGCCGGTGCTGTTGACCGCGGGCGTGGCCCGGTTCCAGCCCAAGATCCGCCGCATGGAGGTCTTCGCCGAGGGCACCTCCAACCCGTGGGGCGTGGACTTCGACGCCCGCGGCAACGCCTTCGTCAGCGCCTGCGTCATCGATCATTTCTTCCATCTGGCTCCCGGTGGGCTCTACCAGCGGCAGGCCGGCCAGCCGCCCTATCCGTACGCCTACGACCTGCTGCCCAGCATCGTCGACCACAAGCACCACATGGCGGCTTACGCGGGTGTGACCCTCTATCAGGGCGACCAGTACCCGGCCGAGTTCCGCGGCATGGCCCTGCAGGGGAACATCCACGACAATGCCATCCACCGCGACCGGTTGACCGCCCAAGGCAGCACTTTCCGGGCGTCGGCCGATGGCGATTTCCTGCGGGCCAACGATGGTTGGTTCATGCCGGTGAGCACGCAAACCGGTCCCGATGGCGCGGTGTGGGTGATGGACTGGTACGACAAGTATCCCTGCTATCAGAACGCCGGGGCCGATCCCGAAGGCGTGGACCGCGAGCGCGGCCGCATCTGGCGCATCGTCTGGACCGGGGACCAGCCCGGCAAGCCCGTGCCGTCGCGGCCCGCGGGCTTGGCCCTCGCCACGCGGAGCACCGCCGAGCTCGTCCAGACCCTCGGTCACTCCAACGTGTGGCACCGGCGCATGGCGCAGCGGATCCTGTCGGAGCGCCCGGACATCGCTTCGCAGAAGTCCGTGCTGTTCCAACGGATGAAATCGCAGGGCTCGGAAGATGCCCGCCTGGCGGCGCTGTGGACCCTGTTCAGCTCCGGCTTGGCCGATGACGGGGTTCTGGACGAGGCGGCCGACGCCTCGCTGCCCTCGCTGCGCATGTGGGCGGCCCGGTTCACCGGCGAGAACAACCGCCTCACCGAGCGGGTCCAGAAGCGCTTGGAACTGCTGGCCACCGACGAGAACCCGACGGTCCTCCCGGCGGTCGCCACCGCCCTCAGGCAGTTTTCGGGGGGGGCATTGACGGTGAACACGCCGCCCGGCCACGACATCGCCGTCCTGGGTCCGCTGGTGACGGCCGTGACCGAGAAGTTGCTCGGCACCGCCAAGGCCTCGACCGACCGCGATCTGCCGTTCCTGCTGTGGATGGCCCTCGAGCCCAACCTGCTCTACGACCCCAACATCACGGCCGCGTGGTTCCAGGAAAAGGGCGAACGCTACCTCCCGCTGTCGGGCAAGCTGGCCTACAAGATGGCCCGCCGTTTCTGCGACGCCCGCAAGGACTGGCTCGTGGACAAGACGCTCGAGATCGTGCAGTCGCTCGACTCGGCTTCTCCGCTCATCCCGTACCTGCTCGATGGGCTCATCGACGGCCAACGCGGCAAGGCCCTGGCTCCCACGCAACCCACCGAGGCGCTGCTGCAGAAGCTGCAGGCCAGTTCGAACCTCGCCACCGTGGCCAAGGCCCGGCAGTTGGGAGCGCTGTGGGGGGACGCCGGCGCGCTGCGGGCGCTCTTGGCCCGCGTCGGGGACAACGCCCTCTCCGAAGCCGAACGCCTCGAGGCCATCCAGGGCCTCCGCAACCAGCGCGGCGAGGACGCCCGAAGGGCCCTGCTGGCCCTGGTGGGATCGGACGCCCCGGACACCCTCCGCGTGGCCGCCGTCCGTGTCCTGGCCGAGACGGGCAACGACGAGACCGGTCGCGAGTTGGCCGGGCGATGGAAGGGCATG
>JBEGWF010000030.1:0-26681 GCA_041177965.1 Verrucomicrobiota bacterium
GCCCATGCGAGGGAATCTGGTCATTGTCGGCGGCGGAGTCATCGGGCTCAGCACGGCCTATTATTGCGCCCAAGCGGGCTATTCGGTGACGGTGATTGACCGGAATATGCCGGACCGCAACGGCTGTTCCTTCGGCAATGCCGGGATGGTGGTGCCCAGCCACTTCATCCCGCTGGCGGCCCCGGGCATGGTGGCTCTGGGACTCAAGTGGATGTGGAATCCGGAGTCGCCCTTCTACATCCGTCCGCGTTTCGACCCGCAGCTCTTCGAGTGGGGCTGGCGTTTTTGGCGGGCCAGCACGGCCGAGCGGGTCGAGAAGGCGGCCCCCTTGCTGCGCGACATCAGTCTGGCCAGTCGGGCAGCCTTCGAAGCACTGGCCGCCCTGCCCCAACTCGACTTCGGCCTCGTGAAGAAGGGCCTGCTCATGCTGTGCCGCAGCCAGCATGCCCTCGACGAGGAAGCCCATGTGGCCGCCCAAGCCCGTGCCCTGGGCATCCCGGCCGAGGTGCTCGATGCCCGGCAGACCGCCGCTCTGGATCCGGGTGTCACGATGGACGTCGCCGGATCGGTGCATTTTCCCCAGGACTGCCACCTGAGCCCCGACCGCTTCATGGCCGGCCTGCAACGCGAGCTCGAGCGTCTGGGGTGCCGCTTCCGCTGGGGGGCCGAGGTCCGGGGCTGGGAGACCGAGCAGGGCAAGGTTCGGGCGGCGTGGGTGGATGGAGAGGCCGTCGAGGCCGATGAATTCGTGCTGTGCGGCGGATCCTGGTCACCCCAGACGGCCCCCCAATTGGGGCTCAACCTGCCCATCCAGGCGGGCAAGGGCTACAGCCTGACCCTCCGACAGCCCCGGGAGTTGCCCCACCTGTGCTCCATCTTCACCGAGGCGCGGGTGGCGATCACCCCGATGGGCGACGCCCTGCGGTTCGGCGGAACCATGGAGATCGGAGGCCTCAACGAGACCATCAATCCGGTCCGGGTCCGGGGCATCATCAAGTCGGTGCCGAAGTACTTCCCGCGCTTCACGGAGAACGATTTCGAGGGCATCGAACCGTGGTTCGGCCTGCGACCGGTGCCGCCAGACGGGCTGCCCTACATCGGTCGGACCCGGCGTTGGGCCAACCTGTCGCTCGCCACCGGCCATGGCATGATGGGCATCAGCCTGGCTCCGATCACGGGCCAACTCATCGCCGATACCCTCACCGGTGCTCGACCCCGGTTCGATCTCACGCTGCTCTCGCCCGACCGGCATTCCTGACGCCTCGCCCCAGCCACCCACAGACGTTTCGTGTCCGATGGGTGCGGGTTCGGGGGGGGGTGAAATCCGGTCGTCTCGACCTCGAGTCCCTCTGAAATCGGACGGGGGCCGGCTTTTTGAGCCGGCCCCCAAGTGACGGAAGCGGTTCCGCCCTCACTCAAGGCGTCATAACCTCGACGGGACAAACACCCACGGGCACCCACAGCCCCGCCGAAAGCAAGCTTCCTTTGCCAACCCTTGAGCGGATGCCCTCCAACCATATTCTCCGACGTTCGAAAACGAGAAATGCTCAAAGTTTTTTGAGAAATCCTCGGAACGCGGGTCCGGGTTCATCGCGCAGAGGGATCGGCGACCCGCAGCATGACCTCGTTCCGACGGAGGATCGAAGGGGTCCACGGCGGGTCGAAGTACCCGTAGATCGGGGCGGGATCCGCCACGGTCACCCCTTCCGACCTTGCCCAGGCCTCCAGACGTCCCAACGCCTCCGCCTCCCGATCGGAGGAACGACCTCCACGGAATCGGAACACCGCGAACCGCCCTCCGGGCACCTCCCGCCGGCGGACCGAAGCGTCGCTGGGAACCGGGACCGCCTCGGGTCGCATGTCCCGAGGCATCACGAAGGCCATCACGCGCGCGGTGGCGTTGCTGGAACCGGCGACCGGGGCCATGTAGACCGGGGTCGTCATGGCGATCTTCTGGCGTGCCTCGTTGCCGCCGGTGATGAACCGGAACAGGCGTCCAAAACTCCCGTCCGAGTCCTTGCCCTCCGTTCCCATCGGGGTCTCCACCCATTGAAGGGCCGGATAATCGCGAAGCTGGAACGCACCTTCGGAGCGGATCACCCGGTAGGGAGCGGTCTCGTAGCCGGCCCGCGTGGCCTGGCAACCACCGGCAGCCAGAAGGATCGCCGCCAGGGCGACCCCGGAAACCAGCACCATTGTCCGAGTTTGCATGAATCAATCTCCGCCCGATTGCCACGGATCGCAACCCGACCCGGGCCCGTCCTCCAAGGCACGGAGACACCCGTGACCGGAATACCAGGATCCTGTGGCAGGATTCAGGCCAGCACCGCGCGGATCACCTCGCCGTGCACATCGGTCAACCGGCGTTCGGCTCCGAGGTGCAGGACCTTCAGGCGTTCATGGTCGAGCCCCAGCAGGTGCAGCACCGTGGCGTGGAAATCGTAGGTGGTGGCGATGTCGTGGGCCGCCTTCCACGACCATTCATCGCTCTGGCCATACGCCACCCCGGGACGAACCCCGGCCCCGGCCATCCAGCCGACGAAGGTCCCCCCGTTGTGGTCGCGACCCTCGCTGCTTTGGGCGAAGGGCATCCGCCCGAATTCGGTGTTCCAGAGCACCAGGGTATCCTCCAGCAGCCCACGGGCCCCCAGATCGTGGAGCAACCCGGCAATCGGAAGGTCGGTGGCCGCGCACATCGGGGGCAGTTCCTTGGCGATGTTGGCATGGTTGTCCCAATTGCCCGTGGGGCCCCCGGCCCCGCTCCAGACCTGCACGAAACGCACGCCGCGCTCGACCAATCTCCGGGCCATCAGGCATCGCCGCCCGAAATCCTCGGACTCGGGGCGCTCCAGCCCATACAGGCGTCGCGTGGCCGGGCTTTCCGAGGTCAGGTCGAAGGCTTCCGGAGCGCTCAACTGCATTCGGGCAGCCAGTTCATAGGCCTGGATCCGAGCCTCGAGGCGAGGATCTGCATCGTGGGCCTCGAGATGTCGGCGGTTCCACCGCTGGACGAGCGACAACCCCTCGCGACTGGCCTCGGGCGTGACGAAGGTCGCCGACTCGGGGGGCCGCAGAAAGGCCATCGGCGACGGGCTGCCGGCCTGCACCAGGGTTCCCTGATGGGCCACGGGCAGGAATCCGGCGGAGAAATTGCCCCGCTGGTTGTAAGGCAGGCCCTTGGCATCGGGCAGCACGATGAAGGCGGGCAGATTGTCGGCCTCGCTGCCCAGGGCGTATCCCACCCAGGACCCGAACGCGGGAAACCCCGGGAGCAACGACCCGGTGTTCATCAGGTAACTGGCCGGACCGTGGACGTTGGTCCGGGACTTCATCGCCATGAGGAAGGCGAGGTCGTCGACGCATCGGGCCAGATGGGGCATCAGGTCGCTGACCCAGCGTCCACTCTGGCCATGCTGGCGCAGCGGGAACGGGGGCTTCAGGACCTTCCCGGGCTCGCTGGTCGGAGCCTCGACCCGCACCCCAGACCCGGGATCGAAGGGCTGGCCGGCCCGGCGGAACAGTTCGGGCTTGTGGTCGAACAGATCCATCTGACTGGCCCCGCCGTTCATGAACAACTGGATCACGCGACGGGCCCGGGGCCGCAGATGGGGTTGGTGCCCGATCGCCGCGGGATCGAGGCGGTCCACGCGGTCACGGGCCAGCAACTGGCCCAACGCCACGGATCCGAAACCCGCGCCCAGCCGTTGGACGAACTCGCGCCGGGAAACGCCGGGGTTCATGGAAAATCGGCCGGGGTTCATGGCACGAAGAGGAATTCGTTGCTGTTGAGGAGCAGCCGACAGGCGTTGGCCAGCCCGTGCCTTCGGGCATACTCCTCCAACTCCTGCCGTTCCGACGGCGAGGGGGATCGGCCCCAGACCCAGTGGATCATGTCGTCCCAGGGAATCTCCGCGCCGGCCTTCCGGGCCTCCAGGGCCTCCGCCCAATGGCCGGCCTGGCGGATCGAGAAGTCGTGGTTCCACAGGGCCAGGGCCTGCTGGAGCGTCACGGAGTTCTCGCGGGACGGGACCAACTGATCGCCCGCCGGACAATCGAGCGCCTCCATCCATGGGTCGGGCAGCGTCCGGAACAGGAAGCGGTACACGCTGCGACGCCGGCCCTCTGGCGTGTCGGAGTCGAACCGCGAGTAGTCGACCCGGGGAGTCACATGGATGCCAGGTTTCAGGTCGAACTGGCGATCCCCGTGGCCGCCCATCCTGAGGTCGAGCCGTCCGTTGATCCACAGCATGCCGTCCCGGACGGATTCGGCATCCAGGCGGATGCGGTTCATGCGGCCCAACCATCGATTCTCGGGATCGGCAGCGGTCCCGTCACTCCCGCTCGCCTGACGATAGGTCGCGCTGGTCAGCAGCAGGCGGTGGAGCGCCTTGAGCGATCCGCAGGCCTCGTCCCGGAACCACACCGCCAACCAGTCGAGCAACTCGGGATGGGAGGGAGGGGCCCCCATGCGGCCGAAGTCGTTGGGCGTGGTCACCAGGCCCCGGCCGAAATGCAGCAACCACACCCGGTTGACGATGGAGCGCCAGGTCAGCGGATGGTCGCGGTGCGACAGCCAGCGGGCCAGGGCCGCACGACGGACCCCCTCCTCGGCATCGACCGGCACTGCGAACCGGGCGGGGAGCGCCTCGATGAACCCCAGCGCCCCGGGTTCCACCGTTTCCCTGGGCTGGGTGATCTCTCCCCGGTGGAGGCGGTGGATCACCCGCGGCTGGAGCGAGGGTTTCAGCGATCCATCGGGTTCGAAATCGCTGGCGGCGGCATACACCCGGGACGGCTCCGGCAAGGAGGCCAGTTGTTCCCGAAGGCGCTCACGCACGACGAAACCGGTCAGGCGACGACGCTCATCCGGGGTCCATCGCCGGTCCGGCCGCCCCACGAGCGCCTCGATCTCGGGGGGCAGGATCCGGCTGTCGTGCCCCGGCGCATCGGTCATCGAGACCCGGAACCGCCCGATGAGGTGGGCCCCGCCATGCGCCTGCCGAAGCACCAGGCTCCACTGGTCTCCGGGGGCCGGCCGCAACGGTTCAGCCAACTCGAAGACCGCACGATGCGGCTGACCCTCCCGGGGATGGATGCCCCAGGCCGACTTTTCCTGACCATCGATGGCGTGCGCCGCCGTCCATCCCTCCTGGTCGAAGCTCGAGGTGGCCCTCGACCATCGGAGTTTGCGCGGTGTGGCCGAACCCGCCGATGAGACCCAGAGCTCGATCTCGCTCAGGTGGAGGTTGCCGTTCTCGGGGTTGCGGCCCGGCCCCTGATGGGGCAGCGCCGGGTCCGGCAGCAATTCCAGGCGCACCGCACGGATGGGACGTCCGCCAGCCGCGCGGGTCAGCGTATACACATCCCGCTCCGGCCGGGTTCCCTCGGCGCGGTACGACCCGTCGGGCAGACGCTCGAGGGTGGCTCCTCCCGACGAAAGGAAGGTGTGGGCATCCCACGGAACCCACGCCGCAGGATTCGGTCCCCGCTGGGCCACCCACTGCCGCACCTCCTCCCGCACCCGTGGCGACTCCAGCAACGCCGGATCCCCGCGCTCCAACTGGCGCCGTTCCCGCATCCAGGCCTGGCGGCGGGCGTGCACCGAGGGATCCCGGTCGAAGACCCGGTGCGCCCGCTCCACGCCCGAGAAGACGGCCTGGAGCGCGTAGTAGTCGGTCTGCGGAATGGGGTCGAACTTGTGATCGTGGCAACGGGCGCACTGGACCGTGGTGCTGTTGAAGACCGACAGCACCGTGCCGATCATGTCGTCACGATCGATGTACCGGCCCAATTGCCGATCCAGCGTGTCCTCCCGGATGTCGCGCAGGGAACTCTCGTCCCAGGGCCCCGCCGCCAGCATGCCCAGGGCGACGGTGGCCTCCGGGCGCTCCGGATGGAGGACATCCCCCGCCACCTGCTCCTCGATGAACCGATCATAAGGAAGATCGGCGTTGAAGGCCGAGACGAGGTAGTCGCGATAGGGCCAGGCCTGTTCGCGGATGCGATCCTGATCGTGGCCGTGGGTCTCGGCGAAATGGACCGCATCCATCCAGTGCCGGGCCCACCGTTCGCCATACCGGGGCGAGGCCAGCAGGCGGTCGATCTCCCGCTCATAGGCCTCCGGGGAGGGATCGGCGAGGAACCGGCGAAGGTCGTCGGGCGATGGAGGCAGGCCGGTGAGGTCCCAGTGGATGCGCCTCAGGAGCGTGGAACGATCGGCCTCCGGTGCCGGCTTCAGGCCCTGGGCCTTCAGGCGATCCCGGATGAACGCATCGACCGCCCGGAGAGCCGGACCCTCGGCCGGATCGGCCACGGGCACCGGGACCGGGCGCAGCGGCGCGTAGGCCCAGTGCGGTTCGACGGCCCAACCGGTCATCGCCGCAAAGATCAGGCTGGTCCACAGCAACCTCATGGGATGGGGCGATCATGCCGATCACCGGCAACATGACCAGTCAGGATCGAAGCGATCGGTCTCCGCCGAATCCCTGCGACAGGACGGGCCAGCCCCGACATCCGGCCCGGGGTTCATCGGAGTTCCGCCGTTGACCCCTGCGCCGTCTTACTTAGCCTCGGGGGCCGTGAGCCGTTTTTCCCTCCGATTCTGGTTGGCGCTGACCTGCCTGTGGGCCGGGGTCGTGAATTGCCCCGCGCCCCTGATCTATCGCCCCGGCGAGGGATGGACCTACGAGGCCGTGGGTGCCGGCGCCTCCTGGCAACGCAAGCGGGCCAAGGATCAACTGGCCGTGGCGCAGGAGGCCTTCGATGCCGGGCAATACCGGCTGGCCCTCAAGGCCGCCAAGCACACCACCAAGACCTGGCCCCTGTCCGATGCCTCGGGACGGGCGCAATACCTCGTCGGCCGCTGCTACGAGGCCCGCAAGATGGACGAACGCGCCTTCAAGGAATACCAGAAGGCCCTCACCAAGTACCCCAAGCTCGAGAACTACGCCGAGATCCAGCAGCGCCAGTTCGCGATCGCCAACCGCTACCTCGGAGGCCAGTGGTTCAAGCTCTGGGGCTACATCCCCTTCTTCCCGTCGATGGACCGCACCGCCAAGCTCTTCGATCAGGTCAACAAGAACGGTCCGTACAGCGAGATCGGACCGAAGGCCCTCATGAACATCGGTGCGGCCCGCGAGAAGCAGAAGGACTACCGGCTCGCGGTGAGGGCGTATGAACGGGCTGCCGACAAGTACTACGACCGCCCGAAGGTGGGGGCCGACGCCATGTATGCCGCGGGCATCGCCTGGAACCGCCTGGCCAAGCGCGCCGAGTACGACCAGTCGATCGCGGGCAACGCCATCAATTTCCTGAACGACTTCAAGGCCCTCTACCCGGACGACCAGCGCAACGAGGAGGCCAACAAGATCGTCTCGACGCTCAAGACCGAGCAGGCCCGGGGGGCCCTGAAGACGGCCGAATTCTACGAGAAGTACAAGCGCTACCAGGGAGCCCTGGTGTACTACAACGAGGTGCTGGTCAAGGACCCGAACTCCGTTTTCGCCGCGCAGGCCCGCGAACGGATCGATGCGCTCAAGCCGAAGGCACAGCGTCAGGTGCGGCGCTGGTCCGAGAACGACGCCCGGATGCTCGAGCGTGAACGCGTCAACGCGACCAACGCGCCCACGGCCAAGGGCGGGAAGAAAGACAAATGAGTCACCGGGTACACCCCTTCCGCCGGCGCATCCGGGCGGCCTTCCTGGCCCTGGTGGCCGGGTTGTTGGCCGGCTGCGGCGGGTATTCGCTCGGTCCCAGCAACGGCCAGTCGGCCGGAGCCCGGGCCATCCGCGTGGGGCACGTCTCCAACGGCACCGATGAACCCCGTCTGGCCGATGCCGTGAGCCATGCGCTACGGGCCCAGGTGCATGTCGATGGCACCTTCCGGTTGGCCACGCAGAACGACGGCGACATCGTCATCACCACGGCCCTGCAGAAGTTCCAGCGCAATCCCCTCACCTTCCAGGCGAGGGACATCATCGCCACCCGCGACTACGACGTGGTGCTCACGGCCCACGTGAAGGCCATCGAGGTCGGCAGCGGCAAGGTGCTGCTCGATCAGGAGGTCACGGGTCGAACCACCATCCGCAACACGGCCGACCTGGGATCGGCCGAGCGTCAGGCTGCGCCGCTGCTGGCCGAGAACCTCGCCCGGAACATCATCAGCCGCCTCTCCGAGGGATCCTGGTAGGGCATCCGACCATGAGGATCCACCTTCCGTTCCGCGGACTGCTGTATGGCGTCCTTCTCGGATCCTCGCTCGAGGCCGCCGATTGGCCGGGCTGGCGGGGCCGCGACCGCGACGGCCATGCGGGCGATCCCCTGCCCCCGGTCCTGGAGGCGACGCCCCAACCGCTCTGGCGCCAGTCCATCGGCCACGGTTATTCCGGGGTGGTGGTGGCCGGCCAGCGGTTGGTGTTCCTCGACGACGCCTCGGGCCGGGAAACCGCGCACTGCCTCGACGCCCGGACCGGCCGGGAACTGTGGTCCCAGCCGTTCGCCGAACCGTACACCGACGAATTCGAGCCCGGACCCCGGTGTACGCCGCTGGTCGATGGGAACCGCATCTACGTGCAGAGCTGCTACGGGGAATTCGCCTGCCTGTCCCTCGACGATGGCAGGAAGCAGTGGGGATTCCACTTCCGTGACCACGGCATGTTCTGGGTCAAGGACCGTTCCGGTGGCCCCGGGGCCGCCAACCGCCGGGGCAACTCCGGCTCGGCCGCCATCTCGGGCGACCGCATCTTCATCCAGGTGGGTTCCACCAACGGCGCGAGCATCGTCGCGTTCGACAAGGTCCAGGGTAGGCTGCTCTGGAAATCGCAGGATGACCTGACCAGCTACGCCTCGCTGGTGACCGGAACCCTCGGCGGGCGGCACCAGGCGGTGGCCGTGACCTGCGAGGGATTGCTCGGCCTCGATGCCGCCTCTGGCGAAGCCCTGTGGCGGGTGCCCTTCAAGACCGGGGCCAACCGCAACGTGCTGACCCCGGTGCTCGATGGCGACCACGTCCTCTTCGCCAGCTACACCACCGGACTCCGGCGTGTCGCCGTGAAGGCCGAGGGATCCAAGGTCCATGCCGCCCAGGCGTGGCTCAACCCCGCCCTGAAGATCAACCTAGCCACGCCGGTGCTGGTCGGGCACCACCTCTATGGCCACGGGCCCGACAAGGATTTCGTCTGCGTCGATGCCGACACGGGCTCGATCCGGTGGCGTCAGGCCGGCTTCAACCAGTACGCCTCGACGATCGCATCGGGGTCGCGCCTGCTGGTGCTCAACGATGCGGGCGAGGTGCTCCTGCTGGAGGCCAACCCCGACCAGTACCGAGAACTCGGACGCTTCCAGGCCTGCGGCAAGACCTTCAGTCATCCCGCCTACGCGGACGGGGTGCTCTACACCCGCGACAGCCGGGAACTGGCCGCCTGGCCGCTGCGGAAGCCCGCCCGCTGAGTCGCCCGGATTCCACGCGATGAAACCGATCCTCCTCGAACTCGGGGCCTTCCGACTCCACTCGTTCGGACTGCTCGTGGCCCTCGGGTTCCTGGCCGGATCCTGGATCGCCGGCCGCCGGGGCAAGGCCATGGGTCTCGATCCCCAGGCCCTCCAGGACATCGTCTTCCCGTGGCTCCTGGTGGGAGGCCTGGTCGGGGCCCGACTCCTCTATGTGGTCAGCCATTGGCAGCAGGATTTCGCCGGTCGACCGGCGACCGAGGTGCTGGCCATCTGGAAGGGCGGCCTGGTGTTCTATGGCGGCCTCATCGGGGCCACCGTCGCCGGCGTGATCGGGATCCGGCGCAAGGGTCTGCCGCTCTGGGCCACGGCCGACTGCCTCTCCATCGGGGTCGCCCTCGGACATGTCTTCGGACGACTGGCATGCCTGTTCAACGGATGCTGCCATGGGCGGGCCTGCACCCTGCCCTGGGCCATCCGGTTCCCGGAGTCGCACGCCAGCGGAGGCGCGCCGGTGCACCCCAGCCAACTCTATGAGGCGGGCCTGAACCTGCTGTTGTGCGGGGCCCTGATCGCCTGGCAGGCCCGTCGCCCGCACGGACGCGGCCAGATCTTCGCCCTCTACCTGATGTCCTACGCGGCCATCCGGTCGTTCACGGAGTATTTCCGGGGAGATTACGGGGTGCAGAGCGCACCGACCGCGGGCGTGTTCACCCCCGGACAGACGACGAGCCTGTGGATCGCCGCCGCCGGGATCGGGCTGTGGTTCCTGCGACGCCCCCGGAACGACGGCGCCGCACCGGCATAGTCCGTCACCACCGCCCACTCCGCCGGACGAGGCTACGGTTTTTCGGATCCTCGGGCGGCCGCTCGCGGGTGCCCCCTCACAAACGGTTCAGCGCGCTGATCACCGCCTGGATGGAGGCCAACTCGATGTTGGTGTTCACGCCAGCACCCCATCGGGTCGCCCCCTCGGCCGTTCGGATCTGGATGTAGGCGATGGCGCTGGCCGCCTCGCCCTCGGCCAGCGAGTGCTGTTTGAACTGGGTGACCTCGAAGCGCGGGACCCCCGCCTCGGCCAGGGCATGGACGAAGGCCGCGATGGGCCCGTTGCCCCGACCCCGCACGGACGTTTCGCGCCCGGAATGCATCATCGATGCCCGGCACTCGAAGAGGCCGTCGACCCCATCGGCGTGGAAATGGATCAACGACCAGGGAGCATTTCGCTGGACGTATTCCTTCCAGAACATGGCCTTGAGTTCCTCGCCACGGACCTCGCGGCCCAAGGCATCGACCTGATCGTTGGCGATGGGACCGAACTCCCGTTGGAGGTCCTTGGGCAGTTCGATGCCGAACTCGGTCTCCAGCAGGTAGGCCACGCCCCCCTTGCCCGATTGGCTGTTGACCCGGATGACCTCGCGGTATTCGCGACCGATGTCCGCAGGATCGAGGGTGAGGTACGGCACATCCCAATGGCTGCGGGTTCCACCGGCCCATTCGGCCAGGCCCTTCTTGATGGCATCCTGATGGGAACCACTGAACGCCGTGAAGACCAGTTCGCCCGCATAGGGCTGGCGGGGCGGCACGGTCAGTCCGGTGCACCGTTCGTACACCTCGCGGATCTGGCCCAGGTTGGAGAAGTCGAGGTTCGGGTGGATGCCCAGCATGTACAGGTTCAGCGCCACCGCGATGACATCCAGGTTGCCGGTGCGCTCGCCGTTGCCGAACAGGGTACCTTCCACGCGGTCGGCACCGGCCAGCAGGCCCAGTTCGGTCGCGGCCACGCCGGTGCAGCGGTCGTTGTGGGTGTGCAGCGAGATGATCAGGCTGTCGCGGTCGCGGATGTTCCGGCACATCCACTCGATCTGGTCGGCATACACGTTCGGCGTGGCGACCTCCACGGTGCACGGGAGGTTCAGGATCATCTTCCGCCCCGGCGTGGGGCACCACACCCCCATCACCGCCTCCGAGATCTCGAGGGCGAAGTCGAGTTCGGTGGCACTGAAGCTCTCCGGGGAATACTGCAGGCGCACGTCGGTTCCCTGGAGCCGATGCAGGCGTTCCTGGATCCAGCGGGCCCCTTGGACGGCGATGGCCTTGATCTCCTCCCGGCTCTTGCCGAACACGACCCGACGCTGGGCCGGCGAGGTGGAATTGTAGAGATGGATGATGACGCGCTTGGCCCCCACCAGCGATTCGATGGTCCGCTCGATGAGGTCTTCCCGGGCCTGGACCAGGACCTGGATGGTCACGTCGTCAGGGATGCGATGCTCCTCGATCAATCGGCGATTGAAGGCGAACTCGGTGTTGGACGCCGAGGGGAACCCCACCTCGATCTCCTTGAAGCCGCAGTTCACGAGCGTCTGGAAGAGTTCGAGCTTCTGGGCCACGTTCATCGGCACCGCCAGCGCCTGATTGCCGTCACGAAGGTCCACGCTGCACCAGATCGGGGGCGCGGCGAGCGTGCGTGCCGGCCATTGACGGTCGCGCAGGTCCACCGCCGGAGCGGGGCGGTACTTCGTGGCAGGATTCTTCAGCATATCCGAAACGCCGGACAGGGTACGATGCCCCGAGGCCTTGCGGCAGGAAAAAAGGAATCCGGCGATCGGCGATGACGTGCACCTCCGACCGACGGCCCGGGATCAGTCCAGGCCCCGCAGGCGGAAGAAGCGGGCCCCGGCATCGAAGACCACGCTCGCGCCCGAAGCCCCATCCTCGGGCCGGGCCGGGAATTCCTCCACCGGCTCGAAGGGTTTGAGGAGATCCCCCGAGGCCTCGAGTCTATAACGCTGTCCCGCCAGCGCGGTCCACTGGATCTGAACGCGCCCCTGGGGCTCCCACGAGGCCTTCAGCTTCAGGGGCGGAGGGTCCGGCAATCGGATCGGAACCCCCGAGAACACCGGGCGCTCGCCCACCGTCTGGGGACCGGAAACGCCGATGAACCCGGCATCGAACCGACGCGCCCTCGCCCCGGCACCCACCTCGAGACCGACCCCGGCGGCCACGCGCACCGTCTGCCCCTGCCGCAGGCCGCCCAGGGCACTGCGGGGAATGGCGATCCGCACGGCGTCGGCGCTGCTCATCCCGGGCGTCACCACCCCGCGGACCGAATCCGGATTCCAGGCACGGATCTGGACCCCCGGCACCGAACCGAGGTTCCGCTCCAATCGGAAGACCCCCTGCCCCAGGGACACCGCCGAGCGGGGTCTCCGGAATAGGCGATCCTGCCGCTGGGCCAGCACATCGCTGACGACGATGCCGATGGCGGGCCGGAACCCCTCGAAGGACACCCCTTCGGCCAAATCCAGCCCCTCGGCCCCCTCCGCGGCGGGGTTCTCCGTCGATTCGGCACGACCATCGCCCAGGCCGGCGAGCGACGAGACCCCGGGCAGACCCGGCACCTCCAGGAACAGGTACACATCGGAACCCTGGGACAACGCCAACCCATCGAGGGACAGGTACAGGTTCGTGGCGTCCATCATGGCCCGGAGTTGGCCGAGATTGCTGAAACGCCCGGTCAGCGAGGGAATGCCGGGAACCCGCGCCATGCCATGGGCCTCCCAGGAGGGTCCCGGCACCGCGGGTTCCGGATCCGGCGTCCCCGGCTCGGCCACCGCCCCGACATCGGCCATCGGCGGCGGCGACCCGCGCCGGATCACCGATTGATCCTCGACCTGGCCCTGGGTGTTGATGCACCGGATCGTCAGGGTATCGCCGTCGAATCGCAGTTGGGTGAAGTGGTACACCACCCGGAAGGCCGACTGCAGGGCCGAGGTCTGCAGGAGGCCATAGGGCGAAGCTCCGCCTCCCCCGGTCACGATGGAGGTCATCCCCTCGAAGGGAATCAACCGTTCATAGTTGTGGTCGTGGCCCGACAGGAACAACTGCACTCCGTGGCGCTGGGTGATCGGCAGGAGCACCTCGGCGAATTCCGCACCGTCCGGGCGCTGGTTGTAATTGGAGTCGTCGATCCGGTGCGCCGACGAGGTCTCCCAGGGAATGTGGGCGATGACCACCTTCCAGGGCTTCCGAGAGGCGGCCAGATCCCGATCGAGCCAGCGGGCCTGCGGGCTGTTGGCCCGCATCTGGTACTGCCCCAGGAAGGGCTGGAAGAGCACCGCCACATGCACATCGCCCGCGTCGAAGGAGTGGTAGGCCTGGGGCACGGTCTTTTCCGCGGCGTGCTCCAGGTCCGGCGTGTCGTTCGTCGGGGAGCCGAAGACTCCCACCAGCGGCTCGAAGCCGTAATACAGGTCGTGATTGCCCCACGAAAACGCCGAGGCGCGCGTGCGCATCCACGGACGCTGGATGCTCAGGAACCGATGGTCGGCCAGGGTCGGTGAGAACCCCGGATACACCAGGTCGCCGGCATGCAGGACCAGGTCGGCCTCGGATCGCATCATCTGCGCCACGACGGCATGCGGCGAAAGATCCCCCCAACCCGAATCGCCGATCACCTGGATCGTCAGCGGGCCCGAGGCGGGCAGCGTCCGGAACGACAGGGGCGCGGTGGCACCGCCCTCCCCGTCGTTGCCGAGGACCACCCGGTACTGGTAACGCATGCCGGGCATGAGCCCCGCGAGCTGAACGACATGGTTGGTCCCCTCGGGTCCACGGACGGATCTCTCGCCGACCGAGTCGACGCCGTAATCGACCCGGATCGAACGCGGCCATGGGGTCAGGCATCGGACCTCCGCCCGGTTGGACGAGACGTTCTGCAAGTAGGGGGCCCGGGAGAAATTGGCCAGGACCTCGCCGGTGAAGACCGGCCAGCGTGAATACACCCCGTCGGCGTGCAACTGGAGGGTCAACCAGTTGGTCCCGGGACGAATCCACCCCGAGGCCGACCCGAACGGGATGAGTTCCGGGCTGCCGGCTCCGCGCGGAACGGGCATGGCCGAGAGAGGCACCGGGGCTCCGGTGTCGCCGGGCAACCCCCGCCGCACCCATTCCCGACCGTTGAGGCCCAGCACGAACCCTCCCGAATAATCCACCCGCAGCGACAACCACCTCACATCGGCTCCTTGCGGAACGACGAAGGCCCGTCGGAGCAGCACCCGTTCCCATCCGTTGGTGTTCGGAAATCGGGTCGATTCGCCATAGGAGGTGGTCCCGAACCCCCCGGGCCCTTCCGGCCAGGCCGAATCGTCGAAGCCCTCGGACTGCCAACCGGCGGGCACCGCGGCCGATGCCCCCACCCCCTGATAACGCCATCGATCCGAAAGCCCCACCAGCGCCACATCGTCGCCGGCCCATGCCCAGGACCCGAGCATCCAGAGCATTCCCAGCACTCCCCATCGAAGGCATCGAGACCCGGAGATCATGTCTCGGAGGGATACCCGAGCGACGCCCATCCGTGAACCGGAAAACAGGGCCGGAAAACAGGGCGGCAGCGGTCGTGCCGAAGGTTCACGGAGGATTGAGATGCCCCCGGAACCGCCGGGTTCAACGCCGCTCGTAGCGCCGCCATCCCGGGGTTTCACGGACCTCCACGGGGCCGCGGGGGGCGTGCATGAGGAAGGCCTCGACCGGATGGCGGCGGATGCGGGCCAATCCGTCGTCGGGACCCAGCACGCTCAAGACCTTCGACAAGGCATCGGTGGTCATGGCCTCCTTGCCGATCAACGTCACCTGACTCGGATGGGTGAGCGCCCATCCGGTGCGCGGATCCAGGAGGTGCGAATACCGGACACCTCCCAACTCCACCCGCTGGAAACGGTCCCCCGAGGTGACCAGCGCCCGGTCCTTGAGCCAAACCACGCGACCCGGCGGTGCGTTCGGCACATCCAACTCCCCGATCTCGACCTTCCATCCCGGCTGACCCGGTGGCGCACCGGCGGCGAACAGGTCCCCTCCCCCGGACACCAGCGAACACCGGATGCCCCGGGAGCGGAGCACGCGCGTCGCCTCGTCCAACGCATATCCCTTGGCGATGCCCCCCAGATCGAGGCGCATCCCGGGCACGGTCAAGCATGCGGTCCGCCGACCGTCGGGGGCCCTGCCGAGCACCACGTGCCGCCAACCGGTCGCCGCACGGGCCGCCTCCAGTTTCGAGGCCTCGGGCAACACCCGCTGACGGCGGGCCCGTTTCCACACATCCACCAGCGGTCCGACGGTGATGTCGAACGCGCCATCGCTCATCCGCGAGACCTCCTCGGCCCGTTCCAGGACGCGGGCCAGATCCGCGCCCAGCGGCACCACCGCGCCCGAGCCGGAGGTCTTCGACAGGCGGCTCAATTCGGAATCGGCCTCGTAGTCGCTGAGGATCCGGTTCAGGTCGGAGATCCGCTGGAAGGCGGCGGCCGCGGCGGCGTCTCCCGAGGCCTGATCGCTCGCATGGAGCACGATCCGGAAGGGCATCCCCATGTGCGTCTGGCGGTACTCGCAACGCACCGATCCGACGGGCCGGGTATGGCAACCGACGGACAGAAGTGTCAGGCACAGGGCCAGGATTCCCGCGAAGCCGAGCCCGGCGAGACGAAGTGGAAAGCAGTGCATGCGCATCGAACCCTTCCCATGGACCGGACACCCTCCCGTCCGATCCGGAACCTCAACGTTCTTCCCGCACGACGGGCACGGGCACCGGAACGGACTTCGGCTTCACCTTCTCGGTGTAGGTGATCACACCCGCGCCGAGGACGATCAGGCTGACCCCGAACCAACGGAGCGGACTCACCGTCTCATGAAGCACGAATCGGGCGGCCAGGGTGGTCAGCACGAACCCGAGGGAGGTCAGCGGCCAGACGAAGCTCACGTCACCCCGGGACATGAGGTGCAGCAGGCAGCCGAAGAACGCGGCCTCGAAGGCGATCCCGATCAACAGCGGACCATTGGTGATCCCGGCCCGGATGAGTCGCAGGACCTCCGACACGCTCACCCGGTCCATCTCGCCGATCTCCTTCAGGCCCCGGCTCAGGAACACGACCCCCACGGCCTCGAGGCAGAGACCGGTCAGCAACACCACGATGAGTCGGATCATAGGCAGTCGGAATAGCGGCACAATCGGATGCCCCGCGCCTCGATGACCCGGCGCACCCGGGGGCTGAGCAACGCCTCCAGTTCATGACGGTGGGCGTCCTCGTCGGCGTGACAGTACAACTCCCAGGTCCCGGGCTGAAGCTCAGGGATGAGCCGAAGCAGGTAATCCTCGGTCACCCGGCTGTTCTGGAGCAGGCCATAGGTGGCCCGGGCGTGACGGAGGTCGCGGCGCGCCAACAAGGGCTCACAACGCCGCGACAGGGCTCCGAACACGGCCGCATGCGACCACCGGTACAGGTGCTCGCCGGAGGCCAGACGCAGGTTCTGGATCAACGGGTCGCGCGTCAGTCGGACGGAACGGATGCCCAGGTCCCGGGCCCGATCGAGCAGCACCCCGAAAACCCCGGGGTGCAGATGGAAGTTCAGGTGCCCGTTCACATGGTCCAACGGCAGCCCGGTGGCCCGGAAGCGCTCGAACTGCGCCAACAATTCGCGACGCACCTGATCGCGCAACCCCGGCACGAAGAAGTATCGGAGCCCGGCCACCACAGGCCGGTCGGTGAATCGCCCCTGCTCATCGACCAACCCCGGGATCTCCGACGGCGGCAGCACCGAGCGACCGCAGACCAGCACCGAGTGCAGGCCCACTCCCAGTCCGGGATTCTCCCGCGCGATCCGTACGGCCGATGCCGCCGCATCGCCGGCCACCATCAGGCTCGCGGAGGTGAGGACGCCTTCCCGGTGGGCGCGTTCGATGGCCCGATTGGCGCTCTCGGAAATCCCGAAGTCGTCGGCGTTGACGATCAGTCGGATGGCCTGTCCCGGGGTCATGAATCGGAGGACTGGAGGCGAGGCCGGCGGGAATGCCGTTCCGACCCGGTGCCGGTGCCGTCAGCGGCCATAGCTCGTGACCCCCATCCCCAGTCGGGAACACACGACCGCCTTGAGGATGATCCCGATCTTGCGGGCCCGGCTCAGGCGCTGCGGCACCTCGTCCAGGACGTGGAACCGGGATCGTTCGAGCCGCTCGAGCAGGCGCCAATAGACGTTGCCCATCAACTCGGCCGAGACCATCGAGGCGCGTTCCGAGGCCGGCAACACCGTGCGTGCCTTCCGGTAGAAGCCCCGGGCTCGACCATCGACCTCGAGGGCCAACTGGTGGAAACGCTCGGACCATTCGCGGCGGAGGATCTCATCGGGACGCACCCGGAACCGCTCGAGGTCCGAGAGCGGCAGGTAGATGCGCCCCCGCAGCGCGTCATTGCCCACGTCCCGCAGGATGTTCGTCAACTGCAGGGCCTTGCCCAGCGCATCGGCGTAGGCGCGGCAGGCCGGATCGGAGTACCCGAAGATCTCGATGCTGAGCAACCCAACGACGCTGGCCACCCGATAGCAGTAGAGCTCCAGTTCGGCGGGAGTCTGGTACCGGGTTTGGACCAGGTCGGTCTCGACTCCGAGGATGAGCTCGTCGAACAGGCGGAAGGGCAGCCGATAGGTCTGGATGTGGGGAGCCAGCTCGCGGTTGACCTCCATCGAGGGTTCCCGGCCCTCGCAGGCGGCCGCGATGTCGGCGCGCCACGCGGCGAGGGTCCGCCTGCGTTCATCCACCGGGATGGAATCCTCGTCTGCGGCGTCGTCGACCTGGCGACAGAAGGCATAGAGCGACGACATGGCCGCCCGCTTCTCCGGGGGCAACAGGATGAACGCCAGCGCCAGATTGGAGGCGCTCTTGCGGGTGATCTGCTCCGATACGCCCGGGTTCACAGCTCCGGCGGATTGAGATTGCCGGAACCCTTCGGCGGCAGGCCGCCGGTGTCGGCCAGGGTGGGGTTGCGAGGCCGATCCTTGCTACGACGGCGGCGGCGGCGGCGGCCGGAACTCTTGGCATCGGTGATCACACCCCGGGCCTTCTGCTTGTCGGACTTCCGGAAGAACACGGCCCAGATCAGCCCGAGACCCATCACCAGCAACCCGGCCACGAACGCCACGGTGGAGCCGCTGAAGGCCTTCTGCGTCTCCGAATTCAAACCCGTGGGCAACTGGGGTGCCGAGGCATTGGCCAGGACGGTGCCGGCCCACAGGAGGGTCGATTGCGTGAACAGGGGACTCATCGGACGCCAGAGCCTGTTCCGGTGTCCGCGTCTTCGTCAACGCCGCCGTCCATCCCAAGTCCGAGGCGGCCCATGCGGTATCGGAGGGAATGGCGCGACAGGTCGAGGGCGGAGGCCGCCTTCGAAAGGCTGCCGCCGCTCGCCTCCAGCGCCTCGAGGATCATCTCCTTCTCGAACCGGAGGAGGGCCTCGGGCAGCGACCCTCCCGGGGCGACCCCGCTGCGGCCCGGCGGCCCGTCGCGCAGACGGGATTCGACCTCGAAATCGGGGAGACTCGAAGGCTGGATCAACTCCGTGGTCTCGAGGATCACGGCCCGCTCGATGACATTGCGCAACTCGCGGACGTTGCCCGGCCAGCTGTGGGCCTTCAGCGCCTGCATGGCCAGGGGCGAGATGTCCTTCACCGGGCGGCCCAGCTTCGCCGCGAATCCCCGCAGGAAGTTCCGGGCCAGGATGGGGATGTCGCCGGAACGCTCGCGCAACGGCGGCGGGCGGAACTGCATCACATTGAGCCGGTGGAACAGGTCTTCCCGGAAATCGCCGTCCCGGATGGCCTCCACGATGTTGCGGTTGGTGGCGGCGATCAACCGCACCTGAACCCGCAGTTCCTGGGTGCCGCCCACACGGGTGAAGGAACCGTCCTCGAGGAAGCGCAGCAGCTTCGCCTGGAGCGGCCGACTCATGTCGCCGATCTCGTCCAGAAAGATCGTGCCCCCATCGGCCTCCTCGACATGCCCCCGCTTGGTCCGATGGGCTCCTGTGAAAGCGCCCCGCTCGTAGCCGAAGAGCTCCGACTCCAGGAGCGTCTCGGGGATGGCCGCGCAGTTCAGCCGGATGTAGGGCGCGGAGGCCCGGTTGCTGTGGAAATGGATGGCCCCTGCGATGAGCTCCTTGCCGGTGCCGCTCTCGCCCAGGATCAACACCGTGGCGTCGGTGGGAGCCACGGTCTGGATGAGCTGGCGCAACTCCCGCACCTTGGGCGATTCGCCCACGATGTTCTCGATGCGTATGCCGCTGCCCGCGCGGGCCTTCAACGCGGCGTTCTCGGCCAGGAGCCGGTGCCGCTCGGCGCAGCGTCCCACCGCGTGCAGCAGCTCATCGGGTTCGAAGGGCTTGGCCAGGTAGTCGGTGGCCCCCGACTTGATGGCCTCGACCGCCAGCTTGGGCGTGGCATAGGCGGTGATCATGATCACCGGCAGGTCGGGGCGTTTCTCGGCGACCGACTTGAGGAACTCGTAGCCGCTCATGCCGCCCAGGCGGGCGTCGGTGATGACCATGAAGAAGGGCTCCTGCTGGATCAGCTTCAAGCCCGCCTCGGCCGAGTCGGCCAGCCTGACCTCGTAGGACTCGCCCTCCAGCACCGTCTGGAGCGACAGGCGCATGTTCTTCTCGTCATCGACGACCAGCAGGGGCGGCAGTTTCATCTCAGTCTCATCAAGGTGCGCGCCGGAAGCGTGACCGTAAAGGTCGTGCCCTTGCCAGCCTCCGATTCCACCCGCACGCGGCCCCCGTACATCTCGCTGGTGTGCTTGACGATGGTCAACCCCAGGCCCGTACCCCGGTCCTTGGTGGTGAAATACGATTCCCAGATGCGCCCGATCACCTCGGCCGGGATGCCCGGGCCCGAGTCGCGGATGCTCACCTGCACCGCATAATCCGGGGCGGGACGCGCCGAGATCCAGACCTCACCCCGTGGGCCCATGGCTTCGCGGGCGTTGACGAGCAGGTTGGTGAAGATCTCGAGGAAGTGCCCCCGCTGCCCCAGGAGCACGGGCAGCGCGGGCGGAAGGTCGAGATGGACCCGGATGTCGAAACCGGCCCCTGGCGGGAGCGCCACGGCCAACGCCTGCTCGATCACCTCCGGGATCGTGACCCGCTCCACCCTTCCCTCCACCAGACGGGCATAACCCATCAGGTCGGTGATGATCCGGTCGGAACGCGCGACCTCCTCGCGGATGATGGCGATCTGCTGGGTGATGGTCTTCCCCTCGCGGACGGTCTTCTGGAGCGTGTAGGCGGCGTTGTTGATGATGCCCAACGGATTCTTCAACTGGTGGGCGATCTCGGCGGCCAGACGACCGGCGGCCTCCAACTGCTCCTGCTTCAGCGCAAATTCCTGGGCCTCGGCCTCGCGCTGGTGCTGCCGGTCGATGAGGATCCGCAGTCCCAGGCAGACCACCGTCATCAAGAGCAGCAAAAGGACCCGGAGCATCAGCGCCTCGAAGGGCTCGGCGGCCGGATCGGGCGCTCCCAGGGCCGACTCGAGCTGGGGCGTGTAACTGTCGAGCACCTGATTCTCCACCAGATTGAGCCGCAACTCGAGCACCCCCGACAGCACGTAGAGCGCGCAGACGAACAGGTTGACCACCACCTGGACCTCGGAACGCGGGATGATGGCCGCATTGCGGATCAGCAGGCCGAGGAACACCCAATAGAGGATGCTGTCGAAACCACCGCAGAAGAGGGTCACCGCCGCCAGGAACGCCGTGTCGAGCAGCGAGATCGCCGAGACGACCCGTTCCAGGAACGGCGTTGAGATCTCGTCCATGCCCCACAGCAGGATGCCGGCCCCGATGTTCACCGCCGTCATCATCAGGGTGAAGGTCCGCAGGTACCCGAGCACGTCCTCGCGGGGCACCGACAGCGCACTGAACGCGTTGGGGTTGAAGAGGTACCAGTAGATGACCGGAGCCAGCACCAGCTTCACCCAGATGCCGATGTTCCTCTCCACGAAGCGGAGCCGCTGTCGGAAGAGCACGGGATCGGGCGGCGGGGCCCGGAAGACCTCGAGGATCGCGATCCAGCGCTGGCGCAGGGATTCCAGGGAGGTGGCTTCGGTCATGATGGGCGTCGGGTTCGAACGCACCGGAAGGACGTGGATCGGCGGGGCCGGGAGCGGCACCGGGCCGCGACACCCGTTCAGGCCGCCGCGGTGTCCACCTCCCGCAGGATGTCTTCGATCGGTGACAGTCGGCCGATGCCTTCGTAACCGCAGGATAGCAGTCCGTCGGCAGGCCCCACCCAGCGGACCCCCCGGGACTTCAGCAGGGCCACGTTGGCCTGGGTGGCCGGATGGAGCCACATCTTGCCGTTCATGGCGGGGGCGATCAGCACCCGGGCCTCGGGGCGAAGGGCCAGCGCGATGCAGCTCAGCGCATCGTCGGCCAATCCGTGCGCGAGCTTGGCAAGGCAGTGGGCCGTGGCCGGGGCGATCAACAACAGGTCGGCCTCATCGGCCAAACGGATGTGGGTGGGCTTCCAGCCCTCCTCCTCGTCGTACAGGTCGGTGACCACCGCCTGCCGGGTCAGGGTCTTGAAGGGCAATGGCGTGACGAAGCGCTGGGCGTCGGCCGTCAACACGGCGTTGACGCGGTGCCCGGCCTGGGTCAGCCGACTGGCCAGATCGACGGCCTTGTGGGCGGCGATCGATCCGGTGACTCCGAGGACGATGTTCATGGTTCAGGACCCGGGTTCAGGTTCAGGACCCGCAGGGGGCCGGTGGTGACGAGGACCAACGGAAGGAATGCCTGGCAGACCGGGCGCATTCGGCCTCGTAGATCGAGCGGAGCAGGCGCAGATCCTCGTCACGGCTCCGGCTCACCAGCAGGTAGTCGAACTCGCCCCATCGGGCGACCTCGGGCTCGGCCGTGTCGAGGCGTCGGGCGATGGCCTCGGGCGCGTCGGCATCGCGCCCGCGGAGCCGCGATTCCAGTTCATCGCGGGAGGCCGGCGTGATGAACACCGTGACCAGGCGACCCGCCAAGGCGGGATCGGCGGCGACCACCCGCCGGACGGTCTCGGCCCCCTGCACATCGACGCTGAGCAGCGCATCCTTGCCCGTGGCCCAGTGCGAACGGACCGACTCCTTGAGGATCCCCTTCCAATCGCCGTACACGTCGGCGTACTCGAGGAACTCCCCGGCGGCGATCCGGGTCTCGAATTCGGCCCGGGAAAAGAAGTGGTAATCGACCCCATGCACCTCGCCCGGACGGGGAGCCCGACTGGCGCAGGTGATGATGCGGCCGATCGTGGGGCAGGCATGGAGGAGGCCCTGACTCACGGTGGTCTTGCCCGCGCCCGAAGGTGCGGAGATGAGCAGCAGAAACGGGGCCCTGGCGTTCATGGCATCGGCCGGAGGCACCGGCTATTCGACATTCTGGACCTGTTCGCGGAACCGTTCCAGTTCCGTCTTCATCAGCACCACCTCGGTGGCGATCCGGGCATCGTTGGCCTTGGAGCCGATGGTGTTGATCTCGCGATGGAACTCCTGCGCCAGGAAATCGAGCTTGCGGCCCACCGCCTCGCGGCTCGGGCGGCAGTCCTCGTACTGCTGGAAGTGGCTGCCCAGGCGGGCGATCTCCTCGGAGATGTCGGAGCGGTCGGCGAACACCACCAATTCCTTGAGGATGCGCTCGTCATCGAGGGTGATGCCCGCGAGGCCGGCCGACTGCAGGCGCTGCGCCAGCTGCTGGCGGTACCGGACCACGATCTCGGGAGCCAGCGCGCGGACGCGTTCCAGGGCCGACCGGATCTGGTCGATGCGCCCCTGGAGATCGCGCTCCAGGGCCTCACCTTCGCGCCGGCGCATGACATCGAGCGACTCGAGGGCCGTGGCCAGGGCGGCGGAGGCGGCCGGCCAGGACGACTCGGGATCGACGACCCGGGTCTGCGATTGCAGCACCCCCGGACACCGCGCGAGAAGCTCCAGACTGACCTGGGCACCGGCCCCCGTGAGGCCCAATTGAGTCGCCACCTCGGACCATTCCCGGGCATAGGCCTGGGCCGCCTCGCGGTTGATGCGATGGCCCGCGTCGCCGCCGTCGGCGACCTCCAGCGTCACCCGGACCTCGCACCGCCCCCGGGACACCACCCGGGCCACCGAATCCCGGATCCGGGTCTCGAGGGTCTCCCAGTCCGCCGGAAGCAGGACCACCACCTCCGATTGCTTCCGATTCACCGACTTCAATTCCACCACCACCCGGGCCCCGTTCGCCGACGACTCTCCCCGCCCGTAGCCTGTCATCGATTTCATGCCCGAGTGTCGGGGGCAGACGTCCCCGGCTGACAATCCAATTCCCCTGCCGGCCGCAGCCCTTTTCCACGCCCGACCGCTCCGGGGCACCGGTGAGGGATGCCCGGGAACCGCGCCCGAGGATTTCGCTTGTGCCGGGAGGCCTTTGGCGAGACCCAGAACCATGTCTCCGATGCATCGTCCGTGGTCGCGACCGTTTTCAGGCACCGTCGCCCCGTCCCTCCTGCTTCTCGTCCTGGGCCTGATCGGCGGGACCGGCTGCCTCCAGGGCCCTCGTTCCGAAGCCCCCGGATCGAAGGGCGATGGCCACTTCGTGGTGGGCCCCACCTACCCGATCGACCCGGACCTGACCGACCGCGGCAACCCCAAGGGCCGCCAGTTCGAGTTCACGATGCGCCTGGCCGACAGCCGCATCTTCCGCGGCGACGACCCGACCCTGGAGCCCGCCAAGAAGGCCGTGCGCACCGAGCGGAAGATCTTCGTTTACATACCGGCGGCCTATCGCGACGGCACCGCGGCCCCTGTGCTGGTGACCCATGACGGCCCCAGCCAACTCAAGCTCGTCCGCAACGCCCTCGACAACCTGACGATCTCGAAGGACCCGGAACGACGGCTGCCGCCCTTCATCGTGGTCTCCATCGAGAACGGCGGGAACGACGGCAAGAACAGCGAGCGGGGCCTCGAATACGACACGATGTCCGATCGCTTCGCGCGGTTCATCAACGACGAGGTGTTTCCCGCCGTCCTGGCCAACCCGGCCATCCGGGCCGCCTATCCCAAGCTGACCATCACCGCCAATCCGTGGGGACGGGCGACGATGGGTTGCAGCTCGGGCGGCGCCGCCGCGATGACCATGGCCTGGTTCCGACCCGACCTGTTCCGCCGCGTCATCGCCTATTCCGGCACCTTCGTGGACCAGCAGGACGACGACGCCCCCGAGGAGGCCAAGTACCCGCTCGGCGCCTGGGAATACCACTCGAGCCTGAAGCTCATCGCCAGCAGCCCCAGGAAACCGCTGCGCCTCTTCACCCACGTTTCGGAGAACGACCTCCGGGCGAAGGATGCCGAGGAGACCTACCACAACTGGGTCATGGCGGGCGAACGCACCGCCGCCGCCCTGCGGGACAAGGGTTACCACTACCGCTACGTGTTCAGCCGCGCCACCGGTCACTGCGACTCGAAGGTCTTCGAACACACCCTGGCCGACACCCTCGTCTGGACCTGGCGCGGCTACCGCCCGGACTGAGCCGCCAAGGCGGCCATCGAAGCCCCCGCCCTGCGGCACCAAAGGAGACCCAAAACGGGTCCAAGGCAGGTCGAAAACATTGCCCGGAAACGCCACAGGCCGCCTCGGAGAAGGCGGCCTGTGGAACGGAGATTCAGAAACCGGTGATCAGGGCTGATACCACTGCAACGTATCCCGGAGCCCTTCCTCCCAACCCACCTTCGGATCGTATCCGAAGGCATTGCGGGCTGCCGAGATGTCGGCCAGGGAATGCCGGACATCGCCGACGCGGGGTTCGCGGTGCTCCGGCACCAGCGACCGCCCCAGGATCGTGTTCAGGCTGGCCATCAACTGCAGCAGGCTCACCCCTTCGCCCCTGGCGATGTTGAAGAACCGCCCCGCCACCGCCGATTCCGGGGCCTCGGCCACCGCGATGTTGGCCGCCACCACATTCGACACGTGCACGAAGTCGCGGGTCTGGAGCCCGTCGCCGAACATCACCGGCGTTTCACCCCGCAGCGCCTGGGTGCAGAAGCGGGCGATCACCCCCGAATAAGGCGAATTGAAGGACTGCCGCGGCCCGAAGACATTGAAATACCGCAGCGACACCGTCGGCAACCCGTGGAACTGGTGGAACATTCGCCCGTAGGTTTCGGCGGCGTATTTCTGGAGCGCGTAGGGCGACAACGGCTCGGGCGGCAACCCCTCGTGCTTGGCCGGGGTCTCGTTGTTGCCATAGATCGCCGACGATGAGGCGAACACCCAGCGGCGGACCCCGGCCGCACGCGAGGCCTCCAACAACTGCACCGCCGCCGTCAAATTGGTGTGGTTCGACGAAACCGGTTCGGAAATCGACCGGGGCACGCTCGGCATCGCCGCCTCGTGGAACACCCAGTGGCACCCCTGCACTGCGCGCCCGACCAGGGCCTCGTCACCGACATCGCCCTCGATCACCTCGACCGGATCCCCCGGGCGGATCCAGGCGAGATTGTCCCGGGAACCGAGCGAAAAATCGTCCAACACCACCACCTCGTGCCCCCGACGCACCAAGGCCTCCGACAGGTGTGAACCGATGAACCCGGCGCCGCCGGTGACCAATGCCCTCATGAACCGCCACGTAACCGCCTACCGAAAAACCGGTCAAGGACCGAGCGCAGGCCGGGCTCTTCCCTCTGTTCCCTCTGCCGTTCGAGCCTCCCCTTGGGAATGCATCCGATCTCTGCCACAGTGAGTCCATGAAGAACCTGATCCTGCGACGGTCGGCCGAACGCGGGCACGCCGAGCACGGCTGGCTCGACTCGCACCACACGTTCAGTTTCGCCGACTACCAGGATCCCCGGTGGATGGGGTTCCGATCGTTGCGGGTGATCAACGACGACGTGATCCAACCCGGCATTGGCTTCGGCCTGCATCCGCACCGGGACATGGAGATCATCACCTACATCCTGAGCGGACGCCTCGAGCACCAGGATTCCATGGGCAATCGGCGGGTCATCGGCGCGGGCGATGTCCAGTACATGGCCGCCGGCACCGGCATCCGCCACAGCGAGATGAACCCCTCGTCGGAGGAAGCGGTGCACCTGCTGCAGATCTGGATCGTCCCGGAACGCCGCGGATTCGATCCGCGCTATGCGGAGCGATCGATGGCCCACGCACCGACAGGCCGACTGCATCTCGTGACGAGCCACACCGGCCGGGAGGATTCGCTGGCCATCCACCAGGATGTCGACCTCTTGATCGGACGCCTGCAACCGGGCGACCTCGTGACGCACCGCCTCGCCCAGGACCGCCATGCGTGGTTGCACGTGGCTGAAGGCGCGATCCGCCTCGGTGGCGAGCGACTCGAAGCGGGGGATGCCGCCGCGATCACCGGACCTGAAGACCTCGA
>JBEGWF010000031.1:0-12638 GCA_041177965.1 Verrucomicrobiota bacterium
AACGGCGCCGAACGTGACGTACACGCCGAAGTCCGGATTCAGCGGGAACGACGGCTTCACCTTCCGGGTGAGCGACGGTTCGCTGAGTTCGGCGGCCGCCACGGTGGCCATCGCCGTGAAGGCCGTGATCGTGAACCAGGCGCCGATCGCCGACTCGCAGAATGTGAGCCTGTCGGTGGGCGAGAGCCGGTCGATCACCTTGGCCGGACGTGATCCGGAGAACGCTCCGCTGAAGTTCACGCTGGTGACGCAACCGGCCAACGGCACGCTGACGGGAACGGCGCCGAACCTGAACTATACACCGAAGTCGGGCTTCACCGGCAGCGACGGGTTCACCTTCAGGGTGAACGACGGTTCGTTGGACTCGGCGGTGGCCACGGTGGCCATCACGGTCTCGGAGGCCGGTGCCCAGATCAACCTGAACAACCGTGGGTTCGCGCAGGTGAACGATGCCACCGGCAAGCCGCTGGTGGGCGCGGGCTTCGTGGCGAAGATCTTCTACGGGGTATCGGACGCGGCGCTGTCGCAGTCGTTCCTGCCGGCGCCGTTCCGGGACGCTTCCACGAGCTTCCCCGGGACCTGGAACCCGGCGGCCGCCGGTGGTCCGGGTGCGATCGCGACGCTGGCCGGGTTCAAGCCCGGTGCCACGGTGACGTTGCGGGTGGCGGTGTGGGACACGGCGGTGTTCAAGACCTACGAGGAGGCCGAGGCGGCCTTGAAGGCGGGTGCGAGCAAGGTTCCGACGCAGGCGGGCATCTCGGCGGCGTTCACCTACACGATACCGACCGATGCGCTGGCCATCCCCGGTGGCATGGAGAAGTTCCCGGGCCTGACGCTGAAGGCGTTGAGCAACACCGGTCCGGTGAACCAGGCGCCGACGGCGATCGGCCAGAGCCGGAGCGTGAATGCCGGAACGTCGTTGCCGATCCTCTTGACGGGTACCGATCCGGAGAACGCTCCGCTGAAGTTCACGCTGGTGACGCAACCGGCCAACGGCACGCTGGCGGGCACGGCGCCGAACCTGACCTACACGCCCAAGCCGGGCTTCTCGGGCAACGACGGGTTCACCTTCAGGGTGAACGATGGCGCGCTGGACTCGGCTCCGGCCACGGTGGCCATCACGGTGAAGCCTTCGTCGGTGGTGGTCGTGCCGCCGGAGTTCCCGATCGAGCCCCCTCCCTGGGACATGGCTCCCTGCATCTGCGGACCGCTCGTCGGCAACTACGAGACGAACCAGGTCCAGATCTGGCATGTCCTGGCTGACGGTGGAGATCTCGATCTCCAGTTGACCACGGTCACGGTCAACACCAACGACCCACAGACCACCATCGTGGACGCCTTCGACGGCACCAATCGCATCGCCACGGTCACCGTGTCCTACACGGCTGCCGATGCCCGGGCCAACGGTCTGCGCTGGGAGAAGTCGGCCTCGGTGAATCTCGGCACCTTCGCCCGTGGCAAGGTGATCCGATTGGAATCCCGGATCGGCGGGACCCCGGTCACCCAGACCCACTACAACCTGAAGTTCTGCGGCGCGCGCTGGTTGGCCATCGATCTGCCCAGCTTCAAGGCCCTGGAGGAGGACCAAGCTGCCTACCGCTTGAATGTGAAGGCCGGTGAACCGCTGGTGATCGACCTCGACAACGTGGGCATTCCCACCCCGGCCACCGCGTTCCGGTATCGGCTCATCAGTCCGACCGGCGGGATCGTCCGCTCGGGCACCAACACCATCGTCGCGGGCCCCGAACTGACCGTGACATCGCCGGACGTGGGCCTGTGGACGCTGGAGATGAGGCCGATCGGCGGCGAGCACTACCTGCTCGACAAGCCCGTCGGTGCCGATCGGCACGCCTACCTCGACTGGTACACCAGCCAACGTGGCGTCAAGGAGGTGCAGATCACGATCAACGGGAAACCCGCGATAGGGGTTCCGTTCGAGGTGCAGTTGACCCGCGTCCGTGAGGTCGGCCTGATCGAAGCCAGCGACGTGGTGGCATCGACGGTGGTGACCAACGGTCGGGTCCGATTCGTCGAACTTCCCAACGGTCGCTACGAGGTCCAGGTCACACCGAAGCTGAAGGACATCCCCGTGATCGACGTCCAGGACGACTGGATCTACTGCAACGCCCCGGTCACCAATCTCTTCGCGTTCACCCGCGAGAACAAGAAGCCTGTCTTCGACGCCATCGCCAATGCCGTCGTCGACGAAGGCAAGCCCTTCAGCCTGACGATGAAGGCGGTCGACCCCGAGGGGGCGCCCCTGACGTTCTCGCTCGTGGGTGGACCGGCGGGCCTGACGGTGACTCCGGCCGGCGTGCTCGACTGGACCCCCACCGAGGAGCAGGGTCCTGGCACCAACGGTGTCGCCGTGGCGGTCTCGGATGGTTTCGATTCCATCACCAACCGGTTCACCGTGGTGGTCCGCGAAGTCAACACCCTCCCGGTCGTCGCGGCCGTTCCGCGTCAGTCTGTGGATGAGGGCAAGCCGCTGTCCTTGGCGCTTTCGGCCACCGACGCCGACCTGCCCCGGCAACCCCTGGTTTTCCAACTGGTGGGCGGGCCATCGGGCTTGACCGTTTCGCCCTCGGGCCAGGTGAACTGGGTCGCCGGCGAGGAATTCGGTGGCCGGGTCGAGACGGTCAAGGTCTCCGTGGGCGACGGTCAGGCGACCGTTCCGGCGGAATTCCAGGTGGCGGTCAACGAGGTCAACGAGGCCCCGGTGTTTCCGCCCGTTGTCGACCAGACCATCGACGCCTTGAAGCGGTTCTCCCTGCAACTGGTGGCCCGTGATGCCGATCTGCCGGCCCAGAAACTGGTCTTCAGCGTGCTTTCCGGACCCAAGGGTCTCACCGTGACCGATCAGGGGTTGTTGGACTGGACGCCCGCCTCCGATCAGGGCGGTTCGAACAACAAGGTGGAGGTCTCGGTGACCGACGGCACCGCCAAGGCCGTTGTCGCCTTCGTGGTGGTTGTCCGGCCGTCCAACACCGCCCCGCGCATCGCCGATGTGGGCCTGCGGACGCTGGCCGAGACGGCCGCACTCGACCTCAGGTTGGTCGCGACGGATGCCGATGTGCCCGCCCAGAAACTGGTCTTCTCGCTGGTGTCGGGGCCCGAGGGCCTGACGGTGAACCCGGCCGGTGTCGTTTCGTTCCGGCCGACCGAGGCTCAGGGTCCGAGCACCAATCGCGTGGTGGTGCGTGTCACCGACGACGGGTTGCCGGTGCTCAGCGGCACCAACGCGTTCTCGATCGTCGTCACCGAGGTCAACGAGGCTCCCGAGATCTCGCCGGTGGACGACCGGGTCATCGATCCTCTCCGACCGTGGTCGATCACGCTCTCGGCGCGGGACACCGATCTGCCGGCCCAGAAGCTGGTCTTCGGGTTGGTCGGCGGACCGAAGGGGCTGACGGTGTCGGAGGCCGGCGCGATCCTGTGGACGCCGACCCTCGATCAGGGGGGGACGACCAACAAGGTCGAGGTGTCGGTGGCCGATGGTGTGACCCGCACCACGAGGAATTTCGTGGTGGTGGTTCGCCCGTCCAACACCGCTCCGGTCATCCCGAACGTGGCGCTTCGCCGCGTCTCGGAGACCCGCTCGATGGCCTTCAACCTGACGGCCACCGACGCCGACATGCCGGCCCAGAAGCTGACGTTCTCGCTGGTCTCCGGGCCCGACGGACTGACGGTGAGCCCGGCCGGATCGGTGTCCTTCGCTCCCACCGAAGCGCAGGGGCCGAGCACCAACCAGGTGGTGGTCCGGGTGACCGACGACGGCACGCCGTCGCTGAGCGGAACCCAGGCCTTCACGGTGGTCGTGCTCGAGCTCAACCAGGCCCCGGTGTTTGTGGCCGTGCCCGACCAGACGGTCGACGCGCTCAGGCCGATGACCCTGCGGTTGTCCGCCAAGGATGACGATCTTCCGGCCCAGAGACTGGTCTTCGGGTTGGTCGAGGGTCCGAGGGGCATGACCGTCGAGCCCGCGTCGGGTGTCGTGAACTGGACCCCGGGGGCCGATCAGGCTTCTGCCCGGCACGGCGTCACCGTATCGGTCAGCGATGGTTCCCGGTTGGTCACCGCGTCGTTCCGGGTGGATGTGCGTTCGGCCAATGCGGCCCCGAGCTTCGTGAGCCTGGTCTCGCGCCGGATCCGGGAGGCCAGTCCGACCAGCTTCCGACTGCTCGGTCGCGACACCGATGTTCCGGTCCAGCGGTTGACCTACGGGCTGGTCAGCGGTCCGAAAGGTCTGACCGTCGCCGAAGACGGCATGGTGAACTGGACTCCGACCGAGGAGCAGGGTCCGAGCACCAACATGGTGGTCGTGAGGGTGACCGACGACGGGGTCCCTTCGTTGAGCAGCACCAACGCCTTCACGCTTTTCGTCTCCGAGGCCAACCAGGCGCCGACCTTCGTCCACGCTTTCGGTCGTTCGATCTTCGAGAATGACAAGCTGAGCACCACGCTCGTCGCACGTGATGCCGATCTGCCCGCGCAGAGGCTCACCTTCGCGCTGGTCAGCGGTCCAAAGGGGTTGACCCTGAGCGAGAGCGGGTTGCTGGAATGGACCCCGACCGAGGAGCAGGGACCGAGCACCAACCGCGTGGTGGTGCGTGTGACCGATGACGCACCGACCGCCTTGAGCGCGACGGCCACCTTCACGTTGACGGTCCGCGAGGCCAACTCGGCCCCGGTATTCCCGACGACCATCCTCACCGTGGCCGCGCAAAGCCGTCTGTCGGCGGCCTTGAAGGCGACCGATGCGGACCTGCCGGCCCAGGTGCTGACCTACCGGCTCGATCGCGGCCCCGCCGGCCTGACCGTCTCGACCAACGGTCTGTTGGAGTGGACGCCTCCGGCGAGCCTCGCCAACACCACCAATGACGCGACCGTCACGGTCAGGGATGGCGCGATCAGCGTCTCCTCGACCGTCCGGATCATCGTCCGTCCGGTCGGATCCGGCACGGGCTCGGAGGGCAAGGCGGGGCAGAGACCGCTCCTGTCGTTGCAGGTGCAGCCCGACCAGTCGGTGGTCCTCAAGGTGGTCGGCCCGGTGGGTGCCCGCTACCGGGTCGAGTCCACACGGTTGCTCGGGGTCGACTGGCAGACCGAGGCATCGATCGGCCTGATCGAGACCCAGGGTGAACAGGAGCCGGTGGTGGTGACGCTGCCCACGGAGGAGACCGGGGAATTCCGGCAGTTCCGCCTCCGAAAGGAATAGGGCCCGTTCCAGGAGCCCTCCCGGCAGCCGCCGAGCGCCCGAGGCGCCGGCGGCTGTTTTTTTGGATCCCTGGGAACCCCGGCGCGGAAGCCGGTGGCGTTCGTCCCGAGGTTCCGGGTCAGAGGCTGGATCGGGCCTCGCGGACCGCTGCGATGGCGGCTTCCGGGGTGGCGGCCGTGGCGGTCAGGTGTCCCATCTTCCGGCCCGCGCGCGGTTCGCCCTTGCCGTACAGGTGCAGTTTCAGACGGGGATTGGCAAGGGCCCGTTCCCAGTGGGGAGGCCCCGATTTCCAGACATCGCCGAGCAGGTTGGCCATCGCGGCGGGAAGACCCGTCAATGCGGTCGATCCGAGGGGCAGGCCGCAGACCGCCCGCACCTGCTGTTCGAACTGGCAGGTGATGCAGGCGTCGAGGGTGAGGTGGCCCGAGTTGTGGGTCCTCGGGGCCAGTTCGTTCACGATCAACCGGCCATCCCGGGCGACGAAGAGCTCGACCGTCAGCAGTCCCACCACTTCCAGCGCCTCGAGGATGCCCCGGCTCAACTCGCGGGCGGCGACCTCCAGCGAGGGGTCGATGCGGGCGGGGCACACGGTCACATCCAGGATGTGATGGGCGTGGACGTTCTCGAACACGGGGAACGCCTCGAACCGGCCGTCCATCGTCCGCGCGCCCACCACGCTGACCTCTTGGACGAAATCGACGAACGCCTCGTAGATGCCCTCGGCCCCCTTCAGGCCCTCGAACGCCTCCGCAATCTCGGACGCCGCCCGGAGCATCCGCTGTCCCTTGCCGTCGTAGCCGAAGCTGGCGGTCTTGAGCACCCCTGGCAGGCCGAGATCCCGGGTCGCCACCTGCAGGTCATCCAACGATCGGATGGCCCGGAACGGAGTGACCGGAAATCCGTGGTCCCGGAGGAACCCCTTCTCCCGCAGGCGTTGCTGGGTGATGTGCAGCACCCGCCCATCGGGTCGCACGGGCACCCGTTCGGCGCAGGCATCGCTGGTGGCGCTGGGAACATTCTCGAATTCGAAGGTCACCACATCGACCGTTCGCGCGAATTCCCGGACCGCGGCGAGATCGTCGTAAGGGGCCACGAACACGCGATCGGCGACCGGTGCCGCCGGGGCGTCCTCCTCCGGGCAGAACACGTGGATCCGGTAACCCAGCCGACGGGCGGCGATGGCGAACATTCGGCCCAATTGCCCCCCGCCGAGGACCCCCAGCGTGGCTCCCGGTGCAATGATGCGTTGGTGAAGTGACATCGGAAACCCCCGGTGTAGGGCCTTTCAGCCCGGATGGGAAGCCGCAGAAACATTGGCGAACCCGAGCGCATCGCCCGTCCCACCGAAGAGCCTGCTCCCTGTCCGAAGAGCCTGTCCCTTGTCCGAGGAGCCTGTCCCTTGTCCGAGGAGCCTGTCCCTTGTCTGGGTGGGTCAAAATGGCGCAAATGGGGATTTGGCACTTTCCCGAGGGGTGGGGGACTGGTTGCATAGCCGCGATGTCGAAGACTGCATTTCTGTTCGCGGGCCAAGGAGCCCAGTCGGTGGGGATGGGCAAGGATCTGGCCGAGGCATTTCCGGCAGCCCGCGGCCTCTTCGACGAGGCCCATCGGGTTCTCGGCTACGACCTGGCCTCCATCTGCTTCGAGGGGCCCGAGGCGGTCCTGACCCAGACCGAGAACGCCCAACCCGGCATCTACCTCGTCAGTTGGGTCGCCCTGCGGTTGTTGCAGGAGCGCCTGCCTTCGCTGCAAGCCGAGGCCACGGCCGGGCTTTCGCTCGGGGAATTCACGGCGCTGGCCGCGGCCGGTGCGATGACCTTCGAGGAAGGGCTCCGGATCACCCGGCTTCGCGGGCGTTTCATGCAGGAAGCCTGCGATGCCACCCAGGGCGGCATGGCGGCGGTGATCGGGCTCGACGAGGCCCCTTGCCGGGAGGTCTGTGAGGCGACCGGAGTGACCCTGGCCAACCTCAATTGCCCGGGCCAGATCGTGATCTCGGGCCCTGCCGATCGGATTCCGGCGGCGGTGGAGGCGGCCAAGGCGCGCGGAGCCAAGAAGGCCATCCCCCTTCCGGTGGCGGGTGCCTACCACTCCCCGTTGATGGCGTCGGCCCAGCCCCGCCTCGCCGAGGCCTTGTCCGGGATCCGATTCCAGAGTCCCCGCGTCCCGGTCATCTCCAACGTCACTGCATCGCCCCACGGTTCGCCCGAGACGATCCCGCCGGTCCTGGTCGACCAGGTCACCTCTTCGGTCCGATGGGAGGCCAGCATGAGGCACCTGCTGGCCCAGGGCTTCACCCGGTTCATCGAGCTGGGACCGGGCACCGCCCTCACCGGGTTCTTACGCCGCATCGACAAGTCCGCTCAGGCGTTCAACGTCTGCGACGTCCCGAGCCTCGAGGCGACCGTGAAGGCCCTCTCCGGCGCGGCCTGAACCCCAGGGGCCCGAGGCCCGGACGGCGCGGGGATGCCTCCCTGGTTGCCGATGGGCCGATGGAGGGCCAGCGTCCATCATGACCGATCCGGAAAATCCGATCGAAGGCGAGGGATCCCCGGAGACAGGGCGGCCCCAGGAACACCAGTTGCCGCCCGACTTCGTGTTCCTCCTCTGCGCCGCGCTGGCCGGGGGGCTTCCGGCGGGAATCTTCACCACGCTGGTCTCCGAGCCCGGTCGCTCGGGATCCCCGATCTACGGCCTCCTGTTGCCCTGGGGAATCCTGCCCTTCTTCCTCGTGCTGGTGGCCGGATGGCGGGGGCGTCAATCGCCGGATGTGCGGCGACTGGCGTGGTTCACCTCGGCTGCCTCGCTTTTGGGGTTGTTGGCCCACGGCTACGCCTTCCTGTTCCTGCCGGGGTTCCATGACGCCCGCCGCTGGTTCCTGGTGGTGCCGCTGTGGCAATGGCTTTTGATCGCCCGGCCGGCGCTGCGTTGCGCCTTTCCGCGGGTCCCTCCCGGCTGAACGCCCGGAGGCGGCTCCGTCGGGGACTATTGCTTGCCGAAGAGGTTCGGTGCGGCGGCCAGCGCGACCTCCCGGCTGCGCTGCAGGATCTCGGCTCCCGCGCTGCAACCCAGCGCCCATCGGGCGATGTCCCGGGCCTCCGACATGCGCAGTCGGCGCAGCAGGAATTTCACGGCCGGGATCAGCGCGGGCGTCACGCTCAGTTCATGCACTCCCAGGCCGATCAGCAGGGGCACGAGGGCCGGTTCACCGGCCATCTCGCCGCAGACACCGACCGGGCGCCCATGCCGCTGGGCCGCCTGCACCGTCATGTCGATGAGCCGAAGCACCGCGGGATGGGTGGGCTGGTACAGCCGCGCGACCTTCTCGTTGAGGCGGTCGACCGCCAGCGTGTAGCCGGTGAGGTCGTTGGTGCCGATGCTGAAGAAGTCGGACTCCCGCGCGAGTTCCTCGGCGATCAACGCCGCCGACGGGATCTCGATCATCACGCCCAGCGGCACCGAATCGCAGAAGGGGAAGCCCTCCGCCCGTAGCGATTCCTTGCACGACTCGAGCATCGCCCGGGCGGCCCGCAGCTCCTCGAGGGTCGAGACCATCGGCAGCAGGATCCGCACGCGCCCGTGGAGCCCCGCCCGTAGGATCGCCCGGAGCTGGCCGCGGAAGACCTCCGGACGGTCGAGACTGATGCGGATGGCCCGCCATCCGAGGAACGGATTGGGTTCGCCCTCGCGCCGGAGGTCGCCGGGCATCTTGTCGCCGCCGAGGTCGAGGGTGCGGATGATGGCCTCCTGCCCCGGGCGGGTCTGCGAGGCGACCGCGCGATAGGCCTCGAACTGCTCCTCTTCGCCCGGGGGATCGTCGCGGTTCAGGAAGAGGAACTCGGTCCGGAACAGCCCGATGCCGTGCGCGCCGCTGGCCTGCACCGAGGCCATGTCCTCGGGGCCCTCGATGTTGGCGGCCAGGGTGATGTGGTGGCCATCGAGCGTGACGGCCGGCTGCTCGCGCAGCAGCGCCAGCTTCTCCTCGAACTGGGCCCGACGCTGCTTGAGTTGCCCGTACTCGAAGAGGGTCTGGTCGGTGGGATTGATCGTGAGCACCCCGCCGTGCCCATCGAGCAGGGCATACTCGCCGTCGCGGACCGAATCGAGCAGCGGGCCCAGGCCCACCACCGCCGGGATGCCCATCTTCCGGGCCATGATGGCCGTGTGGCTCGTCTTGCCTCCCGCCTCGGTCGCGAAACCGAGGACATTCCTGCGATCCAGCAGGGCCGTGACGCTGGGGGCCAGGTCGTTGGCGACGAGGATGCAGGGTTCGGGGAGGTCGCTCAGCTCGTGCTGGTGCACCGCGCCCGACAGATGGTCGAGCACCCTACCGGACAGATCGCGCAGGTCGGCCGCCCGCTCCCGTAGGTAGGCGTCGTCCACCGCGGCCAGCACCGAGACGTACTTCTCGAACACGTCGTGGAAGGCGGCCTCGGCCCCGAGTCGCTCGGTGCGGATCTTGCGCAGCACCTCGTTGAGGAGGGTGGAGTCCTCGAGCACGAGCAGGTGGGCCTCGAAGAGCCCGGCCTCGGCGGCCCCCATGGCGGCCGAGACCTGGTCGCGAACCTTCTGGATGTCCTGTCGGGTTCCCAGCAGCGCCTGGTTCAGGCGTTCGACCTCCGGGGCGACGGCCTCGGGGGCGATGGGGTCCCGCGAGATCTCCCGTCGGGACTGTCCCACCCGCAGGATGCGGGCATGCGCCACGCCATCCGACACCGCTATGCCGCGGTGGGTGCGTGCTCCAGGACGGGTGGGTTGCTCGGCCATTTCGGTCAGTCTATCGGCTCGGGGGGCGGTGCGTGAACCATTTTGTCTGCCTTGGACCCCGTTTCCCGTGTTGCGGGGAATCGTGCCTTGACCTCCGGGCGAACGGTCGCGACAAGGATCGCATGCACCTCCGATTTCCCCACATCCAGACCCGCTCCCTGTGTGCCGCCGCCGCCGCCGGCCTGCTGGCGGCCGGGTGCGCCAGCCTCGGCTCGGGAGCCTCGACGCCCCGGCTCCACACCTTCTCCAAGCAGGAATTGAGCAACGAGTTCTGGGCGGAGGGCGCGTGTTTCGCCGACATCAACCGGGACGGCGTGTCCGACGTGGTCTCGGGCCCCTTCTGGTACGAGGGCCCCACCTTCAAGACCCGTCACGAATACGCCCCGGCCGATCGTGTCTCCAAGAGCAAGCGCAACGGCGCCGAGGTGACTTTCCGTGGCTACAAGGGCGCCCTGGGCAACGAGAACGAATACAGCGCCAACTTCTTCGCCCACTCCGGCGATTTCAACGGCGACGGCTGGGCCGACATCCTCATCCTGGGTTTCCCGGGCGAGAATTCCTGGTGGTTCGAGAACCCGGGCAAGGGAGTCACCGCCCATTGGAAGCGCCATGTCGCGCTCGATGTCACCGACAACGAGTCCCCGCGCTGGGTGGACATCACCGGCGACGGCCGGCCCGAGATCGTCTGCTCCAGCAAGGGTCGGTACGGGTACGCATCGCCGGACCCCAAGAACCCCACGGCCCCGTTCACCTGGCACCCGCTCTCGCCGGACAAGAAGTACCACCGTTTCACCCACGGCCTCGGGGTGGGCGACGTCAACGGTGACGGCCGGTTGGACCTCCTCGAGAAGGATGGTTGGTGGGAGCAACCGGCCTCGCTGGCGGGCGACCCGGAGTGGAAGCACCACCCGGTGGCGTTCGGCCTGGGCGGTGCCCAGATGTACGCGTACGACGTCAATGGCGACGGATTGAACGACGTCATCACCAGCCTCGCCGCGCACGGCTTCGGGCTCGCCTGGTACGAGCAGTCGAAGGTGGGCTCCGAGATCCGTTTCAAGGAGCACATCATCATGAACAAGGAGGTCTCCGAGAACGCCTACGGGGTGAAGTTCAGCCAACTCCACGCCATCGATCTGGTGGACATCGACGGCGACGGCCTCAAGGACATCATCACCGGCAAGCGCTTCTGGGCCCATGGCCCCACGGGCGATGCCGAGGCCGGTGCCGCTCCGGTGCTGTACTGGTTCCAGTTGCGCCGTGGTGCCGATCGGTCCGTCGACTTCGTGCCGCACCTCATCGACGACGCCTCGGGCGTGGGTACCGAGGTGAAGGTGGTGGACCACAATCGCGACCGGTTGCCCGACATCCTGGTGGGCAACAAGAAGGGCGTGTTCGTCTTCACCCATTCGGCCCGAAAGGTGGACCGCGAGACCTGGGAGGCCGCCCAGCCCAAGAGGCGCTGAGCAACCTTCTGGCCGTTCGTGGCCGATCCATTCCGGCCCGATCCTGCATCCGCGGGATCGGGCCTTGTCGTGTCCGGGCTTCAGGGTTGGGCGCGCACCCGGAAGTAGTAGCCACCCTGGCCCAGCAGGGCGGGGATGGTGTTGGTGAGGGTGCCCCCGGTGCCGATCCGGGGGTCGCTGGCGATGGTCCAACGACGGAGATCGTCGCTGATCTCCAGCAGGTATTCGCGGCGGGCCTCGCTGGGCCAGGAGACCTGGATCGGCGCGTTCACGCCTCCGGAGGGCAGGTGGAGCCGCAGGCTCGAGGCCGGATCCTTCGGCGAGGTGCCCGCCTGGAACTCCGACAGGTTCGGGAACCCATCGCCGTCGGGGTCGGCCCCCGGCTCGGCCTCGGACCCGGCCAGGATTCCTCCAAAAAAGGCGCTTTCCCACAGGTCCGAGAGGCCGTTGGCGTTGGCATCGGGGAAGGTGTACCGGCCGGCGACCACCAGCACGTTGGTGCCCACGCGGTTGGTGACCGCCGGCGGCGTGAGGTGGTGATCGACCGGCGACCAGCGCACCACGTACTCGCCAGGGACGGCGTTGGACACGTTGAACCAACGCCCGGAGCCGATCACCGTGCCGAAGTTGGTCGGCCCTCGGATGCTGAAGGTCGCCTGGGCCAGGTTGTTGGTGATGGAGAAGGACGACGCCTGGTTCTGGGTCAGGGAGATCTCGAGGTCGTCCACGAACCACCCGGGACGATCCGTCGTCTCGAAGCTGAGCAGCTGGTAGTTGAAACGGATGCGGACCACGTGGCCGGTGAAGCGGCTGATGTCGACATCCACCTCCTCCCAGTCGGCCGAGACATCGCCGAAGCCGAAGCCGGTGAGGTCGCTCCACTGGGCGCCGTTGTTGGTGCTGATGGCCACCTGGCACAATTCGAAGTCGAGCAGGTCGCTGCGTTCGGTGGTGTCGTACCAGGTTCGGAACTTCAATCGCGCGGTGTTGCCTCCCCGGAGGTCGATGGCCGGGCTGAGGAGGTCGGCGATGGCCGTGTCCACCGCTTGCCCCCCGAGGTTGGTGCCCCAGCAATTCGTGCCGCTGTGCGCCTGGATCCCGTACCGGTTGGAGGGCGTTCCGAACTGCCAGGTCGTGTTGAGCAGGCTTTCACCCGTCTCGTCGTCGAAGGCGTCGTCGTCGAAGGTGGC
>JBEGWF010000032.1:0-71620 GCA_041177965.1 Verrucomicrobiota bacterium
TCGAGGACGGGCACGCTGCCAGAAGCGGTGCCGGTCACCCGGGTCAACTCGGCCTCGGCCAGGCGGGCGGCCTCGTCGGGCGGCAACTCACCGCGCAAGCGATGCCGTTGTCCGAGCGCGATCCCGGCCGGATCCAACAGGGCCGCCTGAGCCAGCTTGTAATTGCTCTCGGCGTGGTCTGGCGGCACGCACCGCTCGTCGCCCCAGTGGAAGTGCACCCCGCTCCAACGGGTCTGGCGGGCCACTCCCAGAGTCTGGGCGGCGGCCATGAATCGACCGGCCACCCGACCGCCCGACAGGGCCACATGGAAGGGCTTGCTCGAAATGGCAGCGGCATCGACCGCATCGAGCCAGCGTGCGGCCACCTGCTGGACCAGGGTTTCGGTGTCGGGAAAGGCGATGAGTTCGGGGCGGTTCATGGGCAAGGACAAGGGTCACGGTTTCGGGACCGCAGGAGGATTGGAAGGGGTTTTGGAGGTTGCGGGCGACGCCGGATCCGAAGCCGGGCGACGTTCGTCCGGCAACAAATCCTTGAGGGTTCCGAAGGGACGGAACGGGAACAGCAACAAGGTGGGGACATGGGCCGGACCGGTGACCGGCTCGTCCAGCGTCCCGGTCAGTCGGTACTCGAAGAGCTTCTCCAGCGGCGACAAGGCGATGGAGGCCACGGGCCCCAGCAAGGGCACCCGGCGGAACATCGATCCCTGCACCACCATGTCGACCTGGTTGTCGAAGGTCACCGACCCGGAGTACCCGAGCGACATCGAGGGCGACTTCATCTGAAGGTCCCGGGTATGGATCGCGCCCTGGGCCAGCGAATAGGTGGCCGTCCCCTCGGTGAACCGGGCCTGTCCCAATCCCGAGGACATGCCGTCGAGGATGGACGAAAACACCCCGAAGATCGGGAATCCCCAGAGGAATCCATTGCGCAAGGTGGCCTGGCCCCCGCCCTTCCATGAGGCCGGTTCCGAGGTGAGGCCGTCGTCGACGCGGAACGTTCCTGCAAGACGCCCTTCCAAGCGGTTGGTGCGCCCGGAGACGCCCGCCACCAAGGCACCCAGCTCCACATCCCGCAACTCGGTCGCGATCTTCAGACGGTTGTCGTCGTCCTTGCCGAGCTCGAACTCGAGATTCCCCCGGAGACGCCCTCCGTAGAAGCCGGCCTGGATGTTGGTCACATAGAGTTGGCTGCCGATGGACAGCACGCTGGCCGAGGCCCCCTGGGTCCGGAATTTCCACCACTCGAATGGCCCCTCCGATTCGGCGTCGAACCGGATGTTGTTGCGCGACATGTCGCCACGGATGCCGATCACGCCGTTCACATGGACCAGTGGCGGGTCGATGAAATGGTAGGGACTCATCGTCCGGTGCGTGATGGGGCCGATCACCCGGGTGAGCCTCCACGGATCAAAAACACTGACGGCATTGGTGAATGAAATCAGTCCGGCCGCCGCATCGAAGGCGAACCCATCCACCGAGGCCCATTGGGCGCCATCGCGGACGCGGATCTCTCCCACCGACAAAAACTGGTTGGCATAGCCCAGTCGGGCTCGGACCGAATCCACGTGCTCACCCTTGTAGGTGACATTGGTCGCTGCGACCGCGACCTGCACCGTCGTCAATTCGGGCGAGAACCATCGACCTCGGATCTCCCCCTGGATACGGGGCGGTTGGCCGAAGGTCAGGTCATTGAACACCCGCTGGGCCTTCGGCTCGGGGATGAGGGGCTTCACCACCATGGGATCGATGGCGGAGTCGATGCGAAAGCGGTAGTCCTGGGTGACTTCGTGTCCCTCGTAGTCGAAAACCACGCGTCCCTCGGGCCGGACCACCGTCATGCCCGGGATCCGCCAGACCCGATTGGTGTAGGTGAAGCGGCCCTGCGCGGAATCGCCGGTGATGCCCCGGAAACCGAAGGGGCCACCGGTGGCCGCGCCGGCGATGGTGACCGTAGGCAGCACGGTGCCCCGCCAGTCGGGCTTCCGCTCGATCCAGGGCGGCAACACCAGGCCCAGCTCGGCCTCGATCCGTGGAGCCTGATTCGTGGGCCATGAGAATTGTCCCAACCAACGCTGGCCGGCCGGCGTCAGCACCGGGATGACTCCCGAAGGATGGGCCGAGGAGGTGGCCCGCAGGCGGAGGCGACGCGTGTCGAGCGGGCATTCGACCTCGCCGGCCACCGTGCCTCCCAGCAGATCGATGCGGACATCCTCCAGACGGACCCTGTTCGCGTCGGACCGCCATCGGGTCTTCAAATGGTCCAATCGGAGGAGCGGATGATTCACCGCCACGGCATCCAGGTTCCCCTCGATCTGCAGCGGGCGGATCCACCGCCAGAACGAGGGGTCGACCACCCCCGGGGACGGATCGCCGGGTCGGGCGCTCACCGAGAGATCCAGTGCACCGCAGTCCAGCCAGGGGCTTTTGAACCCCGGCGCCTGGAGCTCCCATCGGGCCCGATGCCACCCGGTGAGATCGTGGTCCAGGGTCGCCTTCAGCGATGCCTCCTCCAGGCGGACTTCCGGGGCGAGCGTCTTGAACTCCTTGAGATGCACCTGCAGGGAAGACTGGAACTGCGGCTCTGGCGCTTGAGGCGATCGCGTCTCCCTCGCGGGGTCCCAAGGCCGGACCGGGATGGCGTTGGGGGCCAATCTCTCGGACACCCCCTCCACACGCGCACCGGCAAGGACGAACCGCGGCGTCTCGACCGTCTCGGCCCCCAGGCTCCAGACCACCCGACCGGGCAAGACCGCATCGATCGGTTGGGTCAGGTCGAGCCGACCCCGGAGTCCGAGGATGGACGCCTCCTGGGAGACGACGCCCTCCAACCGCCACTCGGCATGGAGCGCCAACTGCCCGGGCCGGTCGGCATCGGGACTCACCCGGGCATCGAGATCGATGCGCTCGAGGGATCGGCCCGCCCAGGCCACACGGCCCGCCGAAACGGACAATTCGGCCGAGGAGGCGGCCGGCGCGGCCAGGTCGGATTGGAACCGGAGGCGGACCTCCGCCGGAGTCTGGAACCGGATCTCCTCGAGGGTGCGCTGGACCCTCAACAACGTGGCACGCCAAGCCGTGGAACCCGACGAGGCGGGGGTTCCCGGCGGAGGCTTCAGTGCCGTGGGATTCTCGAGCCGGCCAGAGGCCCGGAACGACCCGGACGGGATGGATGCGCGCAGGTCTTCGATGAACCATCGCTCCGGACCCTCCAAACGGAGGGTCGCCTCGACTCCCCGGAGTTCGAAGCGCGAGGCGACCCGATTGCTCTCGAGCAAGGGGATCGCCACGGTGCCCTCGCGGATCCTCAACCCGGTCACCTCGGGCCTGAGGCGCAGCACCTGACCCCAATCCAATCCCAATTGCACTTCCTGTGCCGAGAACTGCTCGCCGCCCAGATCGCCGGATCGTCCCAGGCGGACCTGCTCGGCCACGATGCCCCGGGTGGCCCGGAAACGGATCCGCTCGAACTCCATCGTCACCCCGCGCTGGCGAAGGGTCTCGAGCAACCGGTCCTTGAGACTGGCGGGGATGCCCACCTGGTTCAGGTAGAGCGCGCCCCCGAGCACGAGGATCAACAGGAGGTAGGCTCCCAGACGGCCGATGCGGAACAACCGCCTCGGCCAGGCCTGCCGATGCCAGATCGATCGTCGTTCGGGCGAACGTCCGGTCTCCGTGCCGTCGGCGGGTTTCACGGCTGCCGCTCGTTGGGGGTGGTCGGCGGAGCGCTGAACCAGGGACCGATGTATTCCTGGTACAGGCTCAGCGGGAACTGGGTCAGGATCGCCGGTTCCCCGGAATCGAACGCGGCCCAGACGAACTGGTTCACCGCGTTTCGGCCACCGAAGCGCAGATGCAACGTCCGGAAATTGCCCCCCTCCCTCTGGGTCAGCGTCACCGCATGATCCAGTTGATCGAAGGCGAACTGCTTGAGCGCCGCCTCGTTCGGGACGGGGAAACGACCGATCGGTGCCTGACCGATGCGGTGCAGGCCCTCATCGATGGCGGGATCGGGCAGCACCCCCTGCACCGCCACCAATCCGTCCCAACGGCCTGCGGGCGTGCGACGGAGGATGCGCGTACGCCCCTGTTGGCGGATCTCGATCTGGAGGACGTTGCTGGCGTTCAGATTCCAATCGCGGAACTGCGAGACCGACACCGGCAGGGTCTGGAGGTCGCCGGCGGCGATGCCGTAGATCCCGGTTTCGTCGGACCGGCGGACCGCCAGGCGCCGGCCGTCACCCAGGGGCGTGCCGAGGCTCAGTCGGGTCAGCAGCACCGGGGCGACGTTCGACCCGCCGACATGGAAGGAGTACTCGCGTGCCGGAGCGGCCAGTCCGTACCGGGCGGGGTCGGTGCCGAGGTCATCCAGGAAGTCCTCGATCCGCAGGCGCATGAACCGTTGGAAGGTCTCTCGCACCCAGGGGCCATCGGCCGGGAATCGGCGCGGGGCGGTGACCCACCAGTTGGTGCCCTGCTTCTCGAGGGTGAACGGCTCGCCTCCCGCCTTCACCTCCAGACGTTCCAGACCTGCGATCGAGGGCATCAATCGGCGGTCCCGGTAGGCGGCCAACGGGCGTCTGAGCGATTCCAGGATGGAGTTGGTGATCCGGACGATGTTCCCGAAGTCCGACCGGCGCACGGCGACCTGTCCGAGCGCGTTGGTCGATTCACGGCCGAACTGGAGGCGAAGGACCTCCTGGCCGCCCCGTTTCAGGACCATCTGGGCGGAGGGTTGGGTCAGCCCGTATTCGTCGGTCGAAACGGTGGGCGCATCGCTCAGGAAGGCGAGCACCCGCGTGTCGGCCGCATCGGTCAGCAACCGGCGGATCTGGTCGTCGTTGGCGCGAGCCACCAACGGGCGGACCAGGCTCCAGGTACCGTTCGTGGTCAGGGCCGCCTCGAACTCGGTGTCGCCCAGGATCTCGACGCGATCGAAGGACAGCGCGTCGGCATCGAAGAGGCGGCGATCGCGCCAGTCCTCTGGAGAGGCGGGCAACGCCTCCAGAAGGGTGGCGTCGGCCGTGAAGACCCCGTCCTGCCCCACCTGCTGCAGGTAGACCTGGCTTCCGAGGGGGGTCCGGCCGCCCAGGCGCAGGATGTTCATGCCCTCGCGGGTGCGGATCGTCAGCACATCGGGCCGTTCGAGGCCGAAGGCGGCCAACGCACCGCGCTGCGCCGTCACCTCGGCACCTGAAAGGTGCGACCGGGGCACCAGATCGCCCAGCGCCTCGAGGAGACGCTCGACCCCGGTCGGCTGCACCGGGTATTGGATCGGAGCCCTCAGGAACCAGGCGGAGTTGGTCCGCTCGAGGCGGATCGCCACGTTGGATCGCAGGATCTCCACCGAGACGACTTCGCGCGGATCCAACCGCCGGAAACGCACGGACCCGTCGGCTCCCGCTACGCGGACCTCATCGGGGCGTTCGGTCACGACCAACCATCCCCCGAGGAGGAAGGCCAGCAACACCAGCGCCCATGTGGTTCTTCGGTTCATCGATGCAATCGCGTCATCCGCGCCTCCGGGCCCACACCATGAAGCCGAGGATGAGCACCCCTCCCGGCAACGCGCCGAGCAGCACCCCGTTGAGGAGTCGCAACTGGGGGCCCGTGAGGTTCAGCCGGTATTCCGAGAGGGCCCGGGGGCCGATGGCCATGGATTGCTGACGATCCAGCAACCAGTTCATGCACAAGGCGGCGAAGTCCCGGTTCCCCAGGCTCTGGAGCGGACCATTGGCCCAGATGGCGGCATCGCCGACGACCACCAGTCGGGCGGTTCCCCGGCCCGCGCTCAATCCGCTGACCCCCCCTTTTTCGGATGCCACCGCCAGGGGGATCTCACCCCGACGATCCTTGCCCTCGACATAGGAGAATTCGCGCCCGTCGAAATCGGACAGCGTGCGCCCCTCCGGACCGGTCAGGACCAGCGCGGTGGTCTTGGGCGCGTCGGCCGGCAGACGATTGGCAGGGATGGGCACGACCACGCGGGGCGCCTGGAAATGGACCTTGGCACCGGCCCGGGTCAGCGGCGAGGTGACCGGGTGGGATCCGAAGGAACTGGCCACGATGTCGAACCCCCGCACCGAGGCCTTTTCGTCGTTGGCCAGTTGCGCGGGCAGGAACACCCCCCATTCCTCGAGCAGGGCCTCGAGTTGGCCAGGGCGACGCAGCGTCTCCAGCGACAGGGTCACCAGGACCCGACCGCCCCGATCCAGATACTTCGAGATGGCGGCCGCCTCGGAGATCAAGAGCGGCTGCACCGGACCCGCCACCACGAGCAGGCCGCAATCGTCGGGCACGCCAGACAGCAGGTTGGTGAGTGCCCGGGCTTCGACATTCTTTTCGGCCAGCAACCGGACCCACCGGGAATACCCGATGCGCTCGTCGTCGGAGGACGGATCGTTCTCGCCGTGTCCCCGAAGAAGATAGGCGCGGTGGCCCGAGGCCTCGGAGAGCCCGGCCAACGCCGCGGTGAAGAGGGCCTCGCCCCGGAAGGCGACCCGCCGGATCTCCTGGTTCTTGCCGGCCATCATGCCCTTCACATCGGCGTCGTAGGTGGACATCTCGGAATCGTCGACCGTCCGGAACCGCCCTCCGCCGGCGTCGAAGACGACCAGGTCGCCGGTGTTGGCACCGAGTCCGTAGCGGCTCTTGATCGCCGTGGCCAGCGTGGCATCCCGGACGTAGTCGACGAGCTGGACGGAGATGCGGGGCGACTGCAGGGCGTACTCCCGCAGCAGGCCCTTGACGTGCCGGTAGAGATCGGAGGCCGGATCGAACAGCACGATGGCCTTCACCTCGTTGGTCAGCCCACCCAGTGTCGCCACGGTGAGCGGGGACAACTGCGGGCGCTGGGCCGAGGACCAGTCGTAGCGCCAGCGCATCCGGGTCGCCGCCAGATAATTGACCATCACCACGATGGCGAGGAGGGCCACCACCCCGACCACCACATGGAAGCCCGCGCTCCAGCGGCGACCGGGTTCGTAGCTGGGACGACGGTCGGTGGGGTCGGTCATCGGGTCGCCACTCATTTCCACCTCCGCGACTCGATCACCCGCTGGGTGAGGAACAGGAATAACAGGGTCGTGCTCAGGTGGAACACCAGGGCGCGGCCGTCGACGACGCCGCGGGCGAAATCCTGCATGTGCCGGGTCACCGACAGGTGATCGAGCAGGCGGCCGAGGCGGTCGCCGGTGGAGTCGGTCTGGGAGAAGCGCAGGCTCAGGGTCCACAGGCCGATCCCGATGAGCAGCGAGGTCATCGCCGCGATGATCTGGCTCCGGGTCAGCGACGATGCGAACACCCCGATCGACAGGAAGGTGGCACCGATGCAGGCGATGCCGGTCAGCACGCCGCACATCGCCCAGGGATCGAGCAACTGGGGCTGCTGCGTCACCTGCCTCAGGACCACCAGCACACCGACCAACGGAGTCCAGCTCAGCAGGTAGAACACGAGCGAGCCCGTGAACTTGGCCAGGACGACCTGCCACTCCCCGACGGGCGTGGTCATCAACGCCTCGTAGGTCCCGAGGGCCCTCTCCGAGGCGAAGGTCCGCATGGTGATGACCGGCGTGGTGAGGATGAGGATGAGCCAGAAGACGATGCCGTCGGCGAAGAAGATCTCGGGGATCGGCGACGGGGTCCGGTCGGAGTTCAGGCGCTCCACGATGTCCATGAGACCGAACCCGGCCAGCAGCAGCGTGATGGCCACCACCACGTATCCGGTCAACGCATTGAAGGCCGCACCCAGTTCACGGCGCACCAGTGTCAGGAAGACGCCCATGTCAGGTGTCGCCTCCCTTCTTCTTCTGGGTGAGCTGGATGAAGATGTCCTCGAGCGACAGACGCGGGCGGGTCAGTTCCTGGAGTTTCCAGTCGTGCTGCCGCACCTGGTCGAAGACGAGGGATCGGAGGTCCTCGCCGGACCTCGGCGTGAAGGCCACCCGTTGGAAATCGCCGGCGGCGGCCTGGATCTCGAGGGCGGCCACCTCGGGCAGGTCCCGGAAGGCCTCGCGGATGGCCTCGGGCGAGGCCTCGATCTCGGCGACCACCCTGCCATCCTGGCTGAAGCGGCTTTCGAGGTCCTCCACCCGATCGGCCGCGAGGATGCGCCCCTGGTTCAGGATGAGCACCCGGGAGCAGGTCATCTCGACCTCGCTCAGGATGTGGGTGGAGATCAGCACGGTGTGCGCCCGGCCCAGTTCCTTGATCAACGCCCGTACCGACCGCAATTGGTGGGGATCGAGTCCGATGGTGGGCTCGTCGAGGATGATGAGGTCGGGCTCGTGCACCAGCGCGTCGGCCAGACCCACCCGCTGGCGGTAGCCCTTGGACAATTGGCCGATGATGCGCTTCTCGACGTCGCGGAGCCCACATTGCCCGATCACCCGATCGACGCGCTGCCGGCTGCGCCCGATGCCCAGGCCCTTGAGCCGGGCGCGGAACTTGAGGTAGTCGCGCACCCGCATGTCGACGTGCAGCGGGTTGTTCTCGGGCATGTAGCCGATGCGCCGACGCACCTCGTCGGGTTGGTGGAAGACGTCGAATCCGGCGATCCGCACGGTGCCGCTGGTCGCCGGCATGAACGACGACAGGATGCGCATGGTCGTCGACTTGCCCGCGCCGTTCGGCCCGAGGAATCCGACGACCTCCCCGCGCCCCACCGTGAAGGAGATGCCGTCCACCGCCGTGCGCCCGGGGTAGCGTTTCGTGAGGTCCTGGACCTCGATCATGGGGGTGGAGTCCGACATCCTGCTTGGAGACGGGGAAGCTATCCCGGAACGCCCTGTGCAGGCACGACAAAACCCCGGGGATTCCACGGGACGAAAACCATCGATGCGATGCCCGGAACCACCGGTGCCACCCGGACCCGGCGACGGGGCGCCCGGACGGAACCATGCGGTACCACCGGGTGCGGCACTGTCGGCCTCCCTTGCCGAGGCTTCACCTCAGCTTGAGGCTCGCGATCCCCGCCTGTCGATACACCCCCAAGGCGGTCCGTTGATCCACCAGGACCCCCACCTCGACCGTCTCTCCCTTGGGTCGGCCGAACAGGTATCGGGCCAGCGCCACGACATCCGGAAACTCGGTGCGGTCGAGGCCGCGGATGAGGTGCCCGCGCTTGAGCCCCGCCGCGGCCGCCGGTCCGTTGGGATCCACACTCTGGATCACGAACCCGCCGCCGCGCACCGGGGCCACCTTGAAGCCCGCACGCGCCGACAGATACTCGTTGTTGAAGAAATCGGACTCCTCGACCAAGCGCAGGCGCAGTTCCTTGAGGCTGCCGCCCCGGCGGACGGTGATCGGGATGTCCCGGGAATCGCCCACCTTCACGAGCGCCCGGTTGAATTCGATGATCCCGCTCGGGGGATCGCCCTGGATGGCCGAGAGGACGTCCCCGGGCTTCAATCCGGCCTTCTCGGCCGGACTCCCCGGTTGCACCGCCTGGATGGTCAGGGGCCGGGTCGCCGCCTTGAGTCGGGCACCGAACCAGAACCGACCCACCGATTCACCGCTCAACACTTCGGCCAGAGCTTGGTTCACCCGCTTGATGGGGATGGCGAACCCGATGCCCTGGGCGCCCATCTGGGGCCGGAGGGTCGCCACGTTGATGCCGATGAGGTCGCCCCTCAGGTTGATGAGCGGCCCGCCGGAATTGCCGGGATTGATCGCGGCGTCGGTCTGGATCCAGTCGAGCGTGTCGAGCTCGCCCCGCGAACGGTCCTCGTTGGGCCCGCGACGGGCACGGGAGCTGAGGATGCCGCGGCTGACCGAGCCGGCATACCCGAAGGGATTGCCGAGGGCGACGACCGTCTCGCCCAGGAGCAGATCGTCGTCCTTGGCGAATTTCACGGCCCTGAATTTGCGCCCCGGAGCCTTGAGGCGCAGGAGGGCCACATCCTTGCCGGCGTTTAGCGCCACCCGTTCGGCCTCGATGGGGTCCGATCCGTCGTTGAACTTGACGAAGACCCGCTTCACGCCATCGACCACGTGGACGTTGGTCAGCACGTAGCCCTCTTCGTCGATCACCACGCCGGAACCGCGGCTCACCACCGCCTCCTGCACCTGCTGCAGACGCCACCCGAAGAACTCGGCCATCAGGCGATCGTCGGCGCTGTTCGGATCGACATCGGCGGAGCCCTCGACGTTCACGACGCTGGGCATCACCCGCTCGATCGCCTCGACGGTGGCGTCGCGACGGACGTCGAGGGGTTCGGTCCTCGTCGGGTCGGTCTGCTGGGCCATCACGGAGACCGTCACGGGGACCATCACGGCACCGCCACCCAGGATCCAGACAAGGGCCCCGAGGAGGAGCGGACGGAGGGGCTTCAGGACGCTCGAGTTCATGTCGTTGCGTTTCGACGGCGGACGCTCCGGATCGTTCAATCACCGGAACTCCACCGCAGACCGATAGCCCACACCGGGTCGGATTCAAGCCCCCCGGATCGAACAGGGACCGCCCAGGGGACGGGTGGGCCGGGGACCTCCCGGTCACTTCATGCCGACATAGAGACGGTGCACATCGTCATGGTCGTCGATGGCATTGAGGAAGTCGGAGACCTGTTGCTTGTCGGCGTCACCCAGTTCCACGGGGTTCTTGGCCACGTATCGGATCTCGCTGGCGATCACCTTCCAACCGGCCTTCGAGAGCCAGTTGCTGACGGTGGCCAGATCCTTCACCTCGGCCAGGAACCGCGTGCCCACATGGCCCTCGGCGATCTCCTCCCCGTCGAGGGGTTCGAGATTCTGGGCACCGGCCTCGATGGCGTCGGACTCCGGATCCCTCTTGGGATCGGAGTGCGTGGCCTCCACCACGCCCATCCGGTCGAAGAAGAACGACATGCTGCCCGGTTGGCCGAGTTGGCCCTCTTTGAACAGATGGCGGATCTCAGGGGCGGTGCGGTTGCGGTTGTCGGTGAGGCACTCGATGATCACCGGCACCTTGTGGGGGGCGAAGCCCTCGTAGAAGACGGTCTCGAAGTCGACCTTCTCGTCGAGCAGTCCCGCCCCCTTCTTGATGGCCCGCTCGATGGTGTCCTTGTACACGCTGGCCTTCTTGGCCTTCTCGACGGCCGCGGCCAACCGGGCGTTGGTCTCGATCTCGGCGCCCCCCATCTTGGCGGCGACCATGATTTCACGGGTCAGCTTTCCGACCATCTGACCTTTTTTCTGCGCGGCCGCCTCGCGACCCGCCTGCTTCCATTGGGCTCCCATTCCGCAAGGGAAGCGAAAGATCGACCCCGAACGGAAGCCCAAAGAGCGCCGGCAGGCTCCCGATGGATCAACCCGGTGAGGTTTTGAGCCGGACATGGAAGGAGCCCGGACGTTCCCGGGACCTGGAGGACACCCCTTCAAAAACCATCGGCGCGGGCGGTTTGCGGTCTTGGCGGTCTCGGGTCCCCGGAGATATCGTTTCCCGACAGCCATGAGTTTCCTGCATCGCGCCTCGGCCCCGTTCTCCGCCGCGGCCACCCTGTTTCTCGCCGCCCTGTCGGCGGCGGCCTCCATCCAGACCGGGGTGCGGCCCCCCTCGGTCGACCGGGGCACCCTGCTGGTGAGCGAATTGCAATGCGCCGCCTGCCACAGCGACCGGGGCCTGCCGACCTCCACGGCGATCCCCGACTGGGCCTCACCGAAGGGGGCTCCGTCGCTCACCGGAGATCCGCTCAAGACGTCCACGGCCTGGCTGCGCCGCTGGTTGGCCTCGCCCCACCAGTCCAAGCCCGGTTCCTCGATGCCGGACCTGCTGCACGGCATGGGCGAGACTCAGAAGGCCAGGACGGTGGACCTGTTGACCCACTACCTGGTGTCGCTGCGCAAGACCAACGAGCCGAGCGGCCTGCGCTCCGATCCGGCAAGGATCGACCAGGGACGGGCCCTCTACCATACGGTCGGCTGCGTGGCCTGCCATGCGCCGGAGACCCGGCCCGAGGGAGTCACCGAAGAGGCGTTCAAGGAGGTCCGCGCCCAGTCCGTCCCGCTGGGCGACCTCGCCCGCAAATACCCGGCCTCGGAACTGGTGCGCCTGCTCCGGGATCCTCTGGTGCATCGCCCCTCGGGCCGGATGCCCTCGATGAACCTCACTCCCGGTGAGGCGGGGGCCATCGCCCTCTACCTGCTGCGCGACCAGGGCGCCGTCGCCCAGACCCCGGCCAAGGCTCCGACCCTGGTCGACGGCCTCCAGTACGAGTTCTTCGAGGGGGCGGCCAACTCGGTGGCCCAATTGGTGGCCATGACTCCGAAATCGACCGGTGTCTCGGCCGCACTCGACCTGAGCCTGCCCCACCCCAACCAGAACTGGGGCGTCCGGTTCTCGGGATTCATCGACATCCCGACCGAAGGCAAATACCGCTTCTGGATCCGCTCGGACGACGGCTCGCAACTGTCCATCGACGGCAAGCCGTTGCTCAACAACGACGGGGTCCATCCGGCGTCCGAGAAGAACGGCAACCTGACCCTCAAGGCCGGCCTGCATGAGCTGGAGGTCGTGTTCTTCCAGGGCGGCGGCGAGACCGAGTTCCGCGTGGATTGGGCACCTCCGGGTGAGAAGCGCGGGCCCATCCCCGGCGACCGCCTCAAGCACGGAGGCCAGGCGGTCCGCCCGATCGACTGGGAGGAGTTCGCCCTCGACCCCGCCAAGGTGGCCGCGGGGCGTGAGCAATTCGCCGCGCTCAACTGCGCCGCCTGCCATGCCGTGACCGATGCGGCCGGCCCGGTGTTGCCCCGGAAGTCCAAGCCGATGGTCCAACTCGCGCTTCGCACCCAGGAAGGCTGTCTCTCGGACCTGCCCCCGGCCAAGGCCCCGCGCTTCGACCTCTCGGCCAACGACCGGATGAGTCTCCGCAAGACGCTCCGCAATCCGACCGAGGCCCAGAAGACGGCCAGCGCCGCCTCGGCCCAGGTCGACCTGACCCTGAGCCAGTTCAACTGCCTGGCCTGCCACTCGCGCAACGAGGTGGGCGGCCCGACGGCCTCGGGTCGGTCGGACTGGTTCACGGTCGTGGGCGAGGCCGATCTCGGCGACGAGGGCCGCATCCCGCCACACCTCACCGGCGTCGGTGGCAAGCTGAAGGCGGCCGCCCTCGAGGAGGTCATCGCCAAGGGCACGAAGGTCCGCCCCTACATGGCCACCCGCATGCCCGTCTTCGGGCCGAAGGTCCATGCCTTGGCGACCCAACTGAAGCGCCTCGACGCCCCGGCCACCGCGACCCCGGCGCCGGCGATCACCTCGCAGGAGGCCAAGATCGGCTGGAAGCTCGTGGGGCGCGACGGCCTCGGCTGCGTCTCCTGCCACACCTTCACCACCCATGGTTCCATGGGCATCCCGGCCCTGGCCCTCGACAAGATGGGTGAGCGGCTCGAATGGGAATGGCTGCAACGCTACCTGCCGAATCCGGCGGCCCTGCGCCCCGGCACCCGCATGCCGACCTTCTGGCCCGAGGGCAAGGCGGTGAACACCAAGATCCTCAACGGGGACACCGCCGGCCAGATCCGCTCCATCTACGCCTACCTCGCCGACGGCCCCAAGGCCGAGATCCCGGCCGGGCTCATCCGCGGCAAGAAGGAGATCGTGGTGGATGACGAAGCGGTGATCTACCGCAACTTCATCGACGGCGCCGGCCCGAGGGCCATCGGTGTGGGATACCCCGAGCGGGCCAACCTCGCCTTCGATGCCCAGAACCTGCGCCTGGCGCTGCTCTGGCAGGGGCCGTTCATCGACATGTCCCGCCACAGCACCGACCGCGGCGTGGGCTACGAACCGCCCCTGGGCGACCACCGCATCCGCCTGCCCGACGGCCCGTCCTTCGCCGCCCTGCCCTCGCCCACGGCTCCGTGGCCGAGCGCGATCGACGCGGAGAGCCGGTTCCTGGGCTATCGCCTCGATGCGCGCCAGCAACCCACCTTCCGCTACCTGGTCGCCGGGATGACCATCGAGGAGACGCCCCTGGCGAAGCCCGGCAGCGTCGACATGACCCTGGTGCGGACCTTCCGGTTCCAGGGCACGCCCGGACGACCGCTCACGCTGCGCCTGGCCAAGGGAGCCATCCAACCGGCCGGCACCGGCTTCAAGGTCGAAGGCGGTCTGGTCGTCCAGGTCGGCCCCGGTGCCAAGGCCGCCGTGGTCGGCGATGAACTCCGTGTCACCCTCGAACCCAACACCCCGGAACTCCGCGTGGAGATGACCTGGTGATCCCCGCCCGAGTCCCTCGAACCACGACGCAACCCTTCCCCTCGATTCCATGAAGTTCCTGAACCCCACCGCGCTCATCGCCACCCTCGGGCTCGCGGCCACCCTTCCTGCGCTCGCGGCCACCAAGGCCGAGCAGGAGGCCGAATACTACCCCATCTCCACCCTGCCCGTGCCGGAGGGTGTGGTGCTCGAGGCGGGCGCCATCCAGGTGCTGCCCCACCAACGCATCGCCGTGTCCACGCGCCTTGGCGAGATCTGGTTCGTGGACAACGCCTTCGACAAGGACCCTTCCAAGGCCAAGTTCAGTCGCTTCGCCTCGGGCCTGCACGAGGTGCTCGGACTCACCACGCGTGGCGACGGTTGGATCTACGCCACCCAGCGCGGTGAACTCACCCGCATCAAGGACACCAACAACGACGGTCGGGCCGACCTCTTCGAGACGGTGGCCGACAGCTGGGGCATCAATGGCGACTACCACGAGTACGCCTTCGGATCGAAGTTCGACCGGGACGGCAACATCTGGGTCATCCTCTGCCTGACCGGCTCGTTCACCAGCGAGAACCCGTATCGCGGCTGGGCCCTGCGCATCACCCCGGAGGGCAAGACGATCCCCACCACCAGCGGACTGCGTTCGCCCGGCGGCATCGCCACCAACCACTTGGGCGACCTGTTCTACACCGACAACCAGGGCCCATGGAACGGCACCTGTTGGCTCAAGCACCTCAAGCCGGGCGGCTTCGTGGGCAACCCCACCGGCAACCGGTGGTACGAGAAGGCCGCCAACATGGGCCCGCGGCCCAAGGATCCCACCAGCAACAGCCGCATCCCGATCGAGCGGGCCAAGATCCCGGAGTTCGTGCCGCCCGCGATCGGGTTCCCCTACAACAAGATGGGTCAGAGCGCCTCGGGCATCCAGAACGACGGCACCGCCGGCAAGTTCGGGCCGTTCCAGAACCAGCTCTTCGTGGGCGACCAGACCTGGAGCACCGTCATGCGGGTGTATCTGGAGCAGGTCAACGGCGTGTATCAGGGGGCCTGCTTCCCGTTCCGCGAGGGCTTCGACAGCGGCACGCTCAGCCTCGAACTGGCCTCCGACGGCACGATGTTCGTGGGCGGCACCGACCGGGGTTGGGGCGCGCGCGGTGGCAAGCCCTTCGCCTTGCAACGCCTGAATTGGAGCGGCAAGACGCCCTTCGAGATCCACGAGATGCACGTCAAGCCCGACGGGTTCGAACTGACCTTCACCGAGCCGGTCGATCCGGAGACGGCCGGCAAGGTCGAGTCGTACCAATTCCGCACCTTCACCTACATCTACCAGGCCAACTACGGATCGCCCGAGGTCGATGCCACCACGCCGCCGATCGAGTCGGTGACCGTGGCCGCCGACGGACGGAGCGTGCGCCTCAAGACCGCCCTGAACCTGGGCCACCTGCACGAGCTCAAGCCCACCGGGGTGCGGTCGAAATCGGGCCGACCGCTGCTGCACCCGCTGGCCTACTACACGCTCAACGAGATCCCTCGCTGAACGGGGGACTTGGACGAGGCTCCCCTGACCCTACACCGGCTACCACTGGATCGGTCGAATCGGTCGACAGATCCACGGGGCCGTGCCGGTCCCGTGGACCTTCCCCGGTTTGATCGGCGCCTGCGGGGCGTCACTGGGAGCGTTCCACACGAACCGATTCGGGCAGGACCGCCGCCACGCGCACACCGGGGGCCCGGGCGTTGACCCGGAACATCCCCTGGCGAGGGGACTCCGGGCTGAGGAGGTTGACGTAGGCCTGCACATCGCCGGGCGTCAGTCTCTGGACGACATCGGGATCGCCTTCGATCTCGACGTGGACCATCGCCGGCCGGATCTGGACCTGATTCTCGGCCTGACCCGTGCCGAGGACGCCCACCGGAATGTTCTCGAGGACGCGCACCCGGAACCCATCGTTGGAGGCCAACCGTTCCATGCCGAGATTCGACCGGACCGTCAGCCAGATGAGGGCCGCCAGAGCCAGGGAACCGAGCTTCTGGGCCCGGTTTTCGATGAGGAGTGCGCGCCAGCCCATGTCAGTGTCTCCCTTGGAACGAACCCCCGGAGAACCATCGGCGCAACCCGGAGATCCCGGGCCGGCCGGGGGATCGGCGCACCAGCACCTCGGTCAGGAACGCCCGGAGTTGTTCGACCGTGACGTTGCGCGTGAGCTGGCCCCGATGGGCATAGGAGATGGAGCCCGACTCCTCGGAGACCACCACCACCACGGCATCGGTCTCCTCGCTCAGGCCGATGGCCGCCCGGTGACGCGTGCCCAAGGTCTTGGGCAGGTCGCCCCGCTGGGTGAGCGGGAAGATCGCGCCCGCCCGGAGGATGCGGTCGCCCTTGATGATCACGCCACCGTCATGGATCGCGTTGTTCGGGAAGAAGATCGTCTCGATCATCTCGGGGGTCGCCTCGCAGTCGACCGGGATCCCCGACTCGACCGTCTCGGCCACGGAGATCGCCTGCTCGATGGCGATCAGGGCCCCCATGCGGGTCGGGGACATCCGATCGACCGATTCGACGATCACCTCGAGGTTCTCCCGCTGTTCCTGGGGGTTGTTGAAGAGCGGCAGGTTGCCCACCTCGGCGAGCAGGCGCCGGATCTCGGGCTGGAAGAGCACCACGATGGCCAACGCCAGGAAGGGCAGGATCTGGTTGAGGATGGCGTTGAGGACATCCAACCGGAGAAGGCGCACCGACAAGGTCAGCACCAGCAGCACGACCACGAAGCCGGTCACCACGGCCTGCCCTCGGGTACCCTTCAGGAACCGATAGCCGTAGTAGATGCCCACCCCGAGGATTCCGATCTCGAGGGCCGGGCGCCAGATGGCCTGCAGGTATGGAAGCAACTGATTCAACTCGCCGGGTTCTTTTGGTTCAGGATCTCCCTCATGCGCAAGGCCTGGACGGTCTCGGCCACATCGTGGACCCGGAACATCGCGGCCCCCGATCCGGCGGCCCAGAGGGCGCAGGCCAGCGACCCGCCCAGGCGCTGATGCGGCTCGGAGCCAAAACAACGGCCGATGAAGGATTTGCGGGAGACACCCAGAAGGATGGGGCGACCCAATGCCGAAATCACCCTCAAACCTCGGATCAACGCCAGATTGTGATCGAGGGTCTTGCCGAATCCGATCCCCGGGTCGAACAGCAGCTGCTCCGGGCGGACCCCGGACTCCTCGAGGCGCGACAGCCGTTCCTGGAAGAATCCGGCCACCTCGGCGACCACGTCATCATATCGCGGATCGGTCTGCATGGTCTGCGGAGTCCCCCGCATATGCATGGCGACATACCCCGCCCCGGCGGCCGCCACGACCTTCCAGAGCTCCGGGTCGGACCGCTGGGCCTCGATGTCGTTGACGATGCAGGCACCGGCCTCGAGGGCAGCCCTTGCGACCCCGACCTTGCGGGTGTCGACGGAGATGGCTGCGCGGGTCCGCGAGGCCAAGGCCCGCACCACCGGGATCACCCGCCGCAATTCCTCGGCCTCGTCGACCGGGGCCGCCCCCGGCCGCGTGGACTCGCCCCCGACGTCGATGAGTTCGGCCCCCTCGGCGATCATCTCCTCTCCGCGCGCGACGGCCCTGCCGGCATCCAGAAAACTCCCGCCATCGCTGAACGAATCCGGCGTGACATTGAGGATTCCCATCACCATCGAGGGGCGCGGGAAGGTCCACCGATGCTGTCGGGCCGTGAATTCCATCGCGGAAGGGAGCTCGGCCGGGCGCCTCAGTAGGTGCCACCACCCGCGGCGGCGGACGGCGAACGCTGGATCAGCTCGATCTCGTAGCCCTCCGGAGCATCGACGAAGGCGAACCCGCCGGAACCATCCGGCTTGTAGGTGGGTCCGTCGCTGTACCGGAGCCCCAGCGCCGCCAGGTGACGACCGAACTCCTCGAGGCTCGCCACCTCGAAGGCCAGATGGGTCAGGTCGGCCTGGACCTCCACGGGACCGCTGGAGGGATAGTGGCACAGCTCGATGGTCTCCTCGCTTTCCGGTGCCTTCAGGAAGACCAACTCGGAGCCACGTGGGGACTTGTGGCGACGCACCTCATCCAGGCCCAGGACCTCCTTGTAGAATCGGACGGAACGCTCCAGATCGTTCAGACGATAGCGGGTGTGCAGGAGTTTCGAGACGCGCATCGCGCGACTCTAGGCCTCCCCCGGATCGCTGGCCAGCGCCTCGATGCGTTTTGTCTCACGAACCCCTGAAAGAAACCGTGGGCCGGCTCCGAATATCTGGATGCGGGGCACGTCGATCCCGGGTTCTCTCAAAAGAACTCCTTGCCCCGGACCGGATCCGGCGGTTACAGGTCGCGACCACTCCTTCCATGGGAAAAACGCTCGTCATCACCGAAAAACCGTCCGTCGCAGCGGACATCGCCAAGGCCCTGGGGGGCTTCAAACGGGTCGATGACTACTTCGAGCGCGAAGACACGATCATCGGATCGGCCGTCGGCCACCTGCTCGAAATCCGGGCCCCGGAGGCCTTCGAAGCCAAGAAGGGCAAGTGGAGTTTCAACGCCCTGCCCGTCATCCCACCGCACTTCGACCTCCAACCCCGCGAAAAATCCGAGGCCAAGCTCAAGACCCTCCAGAAGCTCATCAAGCGCAAGGATGTCGACGCCCTGGTCAACGCCTGCGACGCCGGACGCGAGGGAGAATTGATCTTCCGCTACATCACACAATACGCCCAGGCCCGACAGCCGATCCGCCGCCTGTGGCTGCAGTCCATGACCCCCGCCGCCATCCGCGAGGGGTTCAATCGGCTGCGATCCGATCAGGAGATGCAACCGCTGGCCGCCGCGGCCACCTGCCGATCCGAGTCCGATTGGTTGGTCGGCATCAATGGAACCCGCGTGATGACCGCCTTCAATTCCAAGGGCGGCGGATTCAACAAGACCACCGTCGGCCGGGTGCAGACCCCCACGCTGGCCATCCTGGTGGAGCGCGAAGAGAAGATCCGCAAGTTCGTCCCGCGCAATTACTGGGAATTGCACGCGACCTTCGGTTGCGAAGCCGGTCAATACGTCGGCCGCTGGTTCGATGAGCGCTTCGCCAAACCGTCCGGCAAGGACGCCGACGAAGCCCTGCGGGCCGACCGCATCTGGGACGCCGCCAAGGCATCGGCCATCCGGGAGCGTTGCCTGGGCAAGCCGGGCGTGGTGAACGAGGAGAGCAAGCCCAGCAACCAGCTTTCCCCCACCCTGTTCGACCTGACGACCCTGCAACGCGAGGCCAACCGCCGCTTCGGTTTCTCGGCGTCGCGCACCCTGCAGATCGCCCAGGCCCTTTATGAGCGTCACAAGGTGCTCACCTATCCGCGTACCGATTCCCGAGCCCTGCCCGAAGACTACCTCGGCACCGCCCGGAGCGTGCTCGAGACGATGAACGGCGGCGGGTACGGCAAGTTCGCCGCCACCATCCTCGACCAGGGCTGGGTGCGCCCCAACAAGCGCATCTTCAACAACGCCAAGGTCAGCGATCACTTCGCCATCATCCCCACCACGGTGGAGCCCAAGGGGCTGAGCGATGTCGAATCGCGCATCTACGACATGGTGGCCAAGCGGTTCCTGGCGGTGTTCTACCCTGCGGCCGAGTACCTCATCACCACCCGCATCACGCGGGTCGAGGGCGAGCCCTTCAAGACCGAGGGCAAGGTGCTGGTGAAGGCGGGCTGGCTCGAGATCTACGGCCGCGAGGCGCAGGCCCAGAACGAGGGCGAAGAGGCCACGGCCAACCTGGTGCCGGTGAAACCCGGCGAGCGGGTCCAAACCGAGCAGATCGAGCTCAAGGTCAACCAGACCAAACCGGCCCCGCGCTACAACGAAGCCACCCTGCTCGGCGCGATGGAAGGTGCCGGCAAACTGGTGGAAGACGACGAACTCCGCTCGGCCATGGCCGACCGCGGACTGGGCACCCCGGCCACCCGCGCCTCCATCATCGAGGGCCTCGTCGACGAAGAATACCTGCACCGCAATGGCAATGAGCTCCAGCCCACCGGCAAGGCCTTCATGCTCATCGCCCTGCTGCGCGGGCTGGGCATCGAAGAACTGAGCAAGCCCGAGCTGACCGGCGAGTGGGAGCACAAGCTCAAGGAGATGGAGGCCGGACGCTACACCCGGCCGCAGTTCATGCAGGACATCGCCGAGATGACCCGGCGCATCGTCGAGCGCACCAAGGCCTTCCAGGGCGACGAGGTGCCCGGCGACTTCGGCGACCTGCGCACCCCCTGCCCCAAGTGCGGCGGCAAGGTGAAGGAGAACTACCGTCGCTTCCAATGCTCCGGCTGCGACTTCAGCCTGCCCAAGTTCCTCGCCAGCCGCCTCATGGAGGGCAGCGAGATGGAGCAACTCATCACCGCAGGCACCTTCGGACCGCTCCAGGGCTTCCGTTCCCGGCAGGGTTTCCCGTTCGCGGCCGTCATCAAGCTCGATGCCGAGAAGAAGCTCGTCTTCGACTTCGGCGACGACAAGAAGGACGACGGCACCTCGGCCGAGGTCGATTTCACCGGCAAGGAACCCGTGGGCGCCTGCCCGAAATGCCAGGGCAAGGTCTTCGAGAACGGGATGAACTACGTCTGCGAGCGGTCCGTAGGGGCCGCCAAGTCGTGCGATTTCCGCACGGGCAGCGTGATTCTCCAGCAATCCATCGACCGAACCCAGGCCACCAAGCTGCTCACCCAGGGCAAGACCGACCTGCTCAAGGACTTCGTCTCCAAGAAGACCGGCCGGAAGTTCGAAGCCTTCCTGACCCTGAAGGAGGGCAAGGTGAGCTTCGAATTCGCACCCCGGGAAAAGAAATTCCCGTCCAAGGCCAAGAAGGCCGCCGAACCCGAACCGAAGATCGACTTCACCGGGCAGACGCCGGTGGGCGCCTGTCCCAAGTGCAAGGGCAAGGTCTACGAAGGGCCGACGTCGTGGGTCTGCGAGCGCACCCAGGCCGACACGCGCAAGTGCACCTTCAAGGTGGGCCGCAAGATCCTCGAGCAGCCCGTCGAGCGACCGCAGGTCGAAAAACTCCTGCAGGACGGCCGCACCGAGGCGTTGGCAGGTTTCGTTTCCAAGGCGGGCAAGAACTTCACGGCGCACCTGGTGCTCGGCCAGCGGGGCAAGGTGGAGTTCGAATTCCCGGACCGGTGATCGCGTGGGCTGGCTCTCCGGGTTCAGCCGGGGCGATCGAGCGAAAAGCGGTCCCGGGTGCGCAGGTAGTCGGTGCCGCCCATGCGACCGACGAGGTCCAACCGATCGGGGTCGGGGTAACCGCTGGCGCCGATCACGGTGTCTGCGACATGCATCCACACGATACGGCCCAGCACGAGGTTTCCACCCGCGGGGCCCTCGCTGATCCGGATGACCCGGTCGAGGCGGCATTCGAAGGCCACCGATGCGCTGGCCACCCGGGGTGGGCGGACCTTCACCGAGGGCGCGGGGAGGATCCCGAACCGGTCGAACTCGCTCTCCTCGAATCCCAGCATCGCCGACGTGGCGTTCATGGCCTCGGCGTCCGCGACGGAGACCGTGTTCACCACGAACTCGCCGGTGGCCTCGATGTTCCGCAGCGTGTCCTTGGGTGAGCCGTCCCGGTGATTCACCGGACAGAACAGCAGGGTCGGCGGACGCGCACACACCCCTTGAAAGAAACTGAACGGCGCCAGATTGGTCACGCCCGACTCCGACACGGTGCTCACCCAGGCGATGGGTCGTGGCAGAATCGAGTGGATCATCCACTCGTACATCGTCCGGGTATTCCATTGGTCCGGATCGAGTTCCATGGGTCACTTCCCTTCCCAGCCGAGCAGGAAATGCAGGATCAGGTCGGGCAGGTCGAGGCTGTAGCCGCCCTCGAGGACGGCGAAGGTCGGGATGCCCGAGGCGCGCGCCCACTGGCCCAGCATCTGGAAGTCTTCGCGCTCCAGGGAGCCATTGGCCAGGGGATCCTTGCTGTAGGCGTCGAAGCCCGCGGAGATCCCGATCACTCGCGGCCGGGTGGCCAGGAGCCGATGCCACGCCTTCTCGAGCGTCCAGCGCCAGGCGGACCGGGAGGTGCCGCCCGCCAGCGGGAGGTTGAAGACATTCGACCCGACATCGCCCTGCCCCGTGCCGGGATAGGTGTCTCCCTGGTGCACCGAGGCGAAAGCGACGCCATCCACCCCCTTCAGCACATCCTCGGTGCCGTTGCCGTGATGGACGTCGAAATCGAAGACCGCGACCGGGCCCCACCCCCGGGCCTTGGCGTCCAGCGCTGCGAGGGCCATCGACGAGTAGTAGCAGAACCCCATGGCCCGATCGCGCTCGGCGTGATGCCCGGGCGGCCGCATCAGCGCGAAGGCCGGCTCTCCGGCGACCGCCAGTTCCATGGCCCGGATCGCCGCACCGACCGAGCGGCGGGCGTGTTCCTCGATGCCCGGATGCCACGGCGTATCGGCGTCGAAGGCGGTCGGCACCTTCAGGCGGGCCAAGTGGCCGGGGGTGTGGCCCCGTAGCAGCACCTCGTCGGACACCTCGGCCGGTCCGGTCCACTTCAGCGGGATCGATTTCTGCAACCGCAGGAGGTCGGCCGTCCGGGCCACGCGGTTGGGTTTCTCAGGATGCCCCGTCTGGTGGTATCCGGTGCAGCGGGAATCGAAGACGATGGTCATGGCAGCGGCCTCGGGTTCGGTTCGGTTGGGTGGAAAGCGACGGGACCGGCGATCACCGGCGCACCAGTTCCAGGAGCGCTTCGGCGCACAGGCGGGCGAACTCCGGATCGTTGATGTTGCCGTCGTACTCGGTCACCGGGATGTCCTGGCGCAGGTTCGACTTCCACGCCTCGAAGAGCGCCGCATCGGCCTCGGGCCAATGGAAGGGCTGCCCGGGCGCGCTGATGACACTGATGCCCCGCAGCGGGATGAGGACCCGGATGGGCCCCTTCGACAGGTTGCACTTCTCGGCCAGGATCCGGCCCAACTCGGCGCACTCTTCCGGGTTGGTGCGCATGAGGGTCACCTGGGCGTTGTGGTGGTAGAATCGACGCCCCGCGAACCGGGCCGGCACCGTGGCCGGTTCGCCGAAATTGACCATGTCGAGGCATCCCGGAGTGACGATGGCCGGAACCCCCGCTCGGGCGGCCGCCTCGCAGCGCGTGGGTCCGGCCGTCAGGACACCGCCCACGAGTTCATCGGCCCATTCGGTGGTGGTGACATCGAGGACACCCGACACCAGGCCACTTTCCACCAGCGATTCGAGGGTTCGGCCGCCCGTGCCGGTGGCCGCGAAGATCATCACCTCGTAGCCGGCGGCCTCGAGGATCTCGCGGGCGCGGGTCACGCAGGCCGTGGTGTTGCCGAACTGCGAAGCCACGATCACCGGCTTGAGCACGGCCTCGGGCGGACGCGCCGACACCATGCCGCAGATGGCCCCGGCCGCCTGGGCCAGGATCACGCGCGACAACCGGTTGATGCCCGCCACATCCACCACGCTGGGCATCATCACGATGTCCTTCACACCGACGTAGGGGGCCGTGTTGCCGCTGGCCAGCGTCGACACCATGAGCTTCGGAAAACCGACGGGCAGCGCGCGCATGGCCGACGTGCAAATGGCCGTGCCACCGCCGCCTCCGAGCGAGATCACCCCGTCGATCCGACCTTCGCGCTGCAGGCGGGCCAGCACCAGCGGAGCGGCCCGGGTCATCAGGGCCACCGCCTCCCCGCGATCGCGCCGGGCGACCACCGCGGCCATGTCGACACCGGCTTCACGGGCCACTTCTTCGCGGGAAACCTGGGCCTCCAGCGTCGTCGGGCCCAGCGTGCCCACATCGATGAGCAGCACCGCATGGCCATGCTCCCGGATGCGATCCGCCACATAGCGATGCTCCTCCCCCTTCGTGTCGAATGTCCCCAGAACAGCGATGGTAGCCATGGATGCGAGAACGGTATCGCCGCCCACTCCGCAGACCAGCCGGAAAGGAAACAGTCCGATCCGTCCACCTCCACCCGCCCCAGGAAGCTCTCCCCGAAAGAGGGTCGGATCATCGACACCCCGACCGATTCTCCTGCGGTCACCACAGGGGTGTCCCCGTTGACGGCAGACCCGTTGTGATACGTTTTTTGTCTCACGATGACGACTGCAACGGTCAGAGACCTTGAGATCGGATTCCCCCGAGTGGCCGCGTGGATCGAGAACGGACAGGAGGTCGTCATCACCAAGGCGGGCCGGTTCTTCGCTCGACTCGTGCCCGCCCAACCTGCCCCACCGCTCAGACGGGTGAAGCCCGACATCATGGCCCGACTCCGCAAGACCTGGGGCGATCAGGTCTTCTCCGCCCAGGCGGTCGAGGCGATGCGTGCGGCCGAGTTGGAGGGCGAGGAAGGATGATCGCCTATCCGGACACATCCTTTCTGTCTGCGCTCTACCGAAGGCAGGACCATTCCCCGGCGGCCGCCGCCCATTTCGCCGACATGAAGGAGCCACTGCACGTCTCGACCCTGCTGCTCTATGAGTTCCGCCAGAGGATTCGCTTCCAGGCGTGGCTGCACCGGCAGAATCCGGCCAAAGGTTTCCCACAACCTACGCCGACCAGACCATGGCCCACCTTCAATCCGATCTCGACAGCGGTGCGGTCGTACTGACCGCCGCCGATCCAAAGGCACAGGACCGCCATCCAGATGCCGAAAGACTTTTTCATCGGCGGCTCCAGGGTGGAGCACGACAGGAATTTCGAATGCTGCCAACCTCCGATTCGCGCCTCGCATGAAATGTCTGCCACACTCGATTCGCGAGGTTGAAGCCGCAGATCAACCGATTCTCTGGGATCTGCTGTACGAGGCTTTGTGGGATCCGCCCACCAGCCCCAGGAGACCGAAGTCCGTGCTGTCGAACCCGCATATCGCAGCCTACGTTCGGGATTGGGGCTCGAACGAGTCGGACTTGGGTTTCTTGCCATCACCCGAGAGGGCACTGTTGCTGGAGGTCTTCTGAGCCGGTTGCTGCTTCCTCCGCTGCAAGGAGGCGCGTTTCATGACACCGCCACGCCCCAGTTGGGTATCGCCGTATTCCCGGATTTTCAAAACCAAGGTCTTGGAACCGCCCTGCTCACCCGATATCTGTCGGTTGCTTCTACTCGATTTCCTCGGGTGTCGCTCGGCGTTCACCCGGAGAATCACGCTGCCATCCGTCTCTATCGAAGATTCGGGTTCCATGAGTTCGCCACCGGTCATGGGACTATCTCGACATGGTGAAGCACCTCAATCCGTTTGCCGAACCCGGTCCGTCATCGGATAGCCGTCCCACGACGCCGTTCGGCGGTTCAAATGCCCCAGAGCGGCGGCGAGAGTCAAAGTAGCACCGACCATTTCATGAGTAATGCATTACTCCATCATTATGTATTTGTCACCCCAGACGTTCCACTCTTTGCCTGTTTCAGTCTTCGACCAAGTTTCAAATTCTGCAGAACTATCCATGAATCCAAGCTTTACTGAATCTCCACGTTGAGCCACCTCATAATAAAATCTGGCAGTCACCAAATACGGTGCCCATAGCTTGAGCTGCAGGGGTTCCCACTGCCGCATGGCATTGATCAATTCCATCGCTTCAGGATGCCCTCCGAGTGCCAGGGCCTTGATCGCTACCGTCGTAATCCTACGATTCTCATGCGGTTCCATGTAATCAGCCGCCGTGTACTGTCGATTCAACTTCCAATACTCCTCATGACAAGCTTCTCGAAGGAATTGCCGAGCCAGCGCGGATCTTGTTGAAATGGGGCCGAGGACCTCGACACAGCTGTAGAGTGCGTAGTAATTAACATCAACTTCCGGACTCCCAAATTTTCCAGTCTGCGTTTTCAACATTTCCGTCAATACTTGGGCCGAAGCGTCTCCCCCACACTGGGTCATCATGCGCATGTATTGAACGCGATTGCTGAGCGCACTCTCTTCATGAAAAAGCGCTAGCAATTCCTGCTCATCCTGCGGTCCCAAAGATTGAACGAAACGCCATTCCTGCTCTTGATTGTAAAATGCCGGACGCAATCCCGAGCCTCTCCGAAAACCTGCAACGGCAAGCCGTGACTTCAAAGTCGGCTTCGACTGGGGAGTATTCAGTGTTGAATCAACGGTGGCTTGGGGTGTTTTTGATATATCAGCGACTTCTCCCACCGAAGGGGTTTCCGACGGATTTTCATGCGAATCCAACACGAGATTGGCATCACCAAGGTTTCTGGCCTTGATGAGCCAAATTAAAACACCAAAAACTAGTATTACACCGAGAAACAAGATTTTTTTCATCGCTCGAAAGCAATCCGCTCAACACGATTAACTTCCCATCCGTTAGATGGAGAATTTGCATTCATTAAATTGTATACCCAATTATCCCTGTGTTCTAACCCTAAATTGTGACCCAACTCGTGCAACCAAACATTGGAAGGAGCGGCCTGTTTAATGATAATATTTCGCCCCCCGATGTTAGCGAATCCATCACGCGATACATTATCCCAAAACATACTCCTGACCATTTTGACTTCAGAAAAAGCCGCATTCAACAGCGCCCTAGCCACCTTGACATCAATGATATGGCAATAATCCGGATTGGAAATTGAATCGAAAGGTTTTGGAAATACTCGAACAGGAGAATCGTAAACAAAAAGTTCCGCAGCAACAGGCACCGAATCGTAATAAAAGAGATCAGAACCCGTATTCACATTTAATCTCGGATCACTGTCACAAATACAACCATCCCCATCAGTCACATAAAACATATTGAATCGATCAAACGGTTTGGATGGAGGAGTTGAAGCTCCAAAAGCCAGATATGGATGGTACGAGAAAGTTCGATGATGATCTCTCGCTGGTGTTGCATTAATCGTAAATGAATAATATTTGTAATCACCTTCAATAACAGGGGTTACATCAAAATCACCACTACCTATTTTAACCATCACCTCACCATTACAATCCAAGCGCTGACCTAGAACCTTGATTTGAGAATAAGGCACCAACGAATAAGGAATCCAACCATTTAAAGGGCTCCATTGATATGATGTTGCAGTCACAGACAAGCGAACACCTCGTTTTTCGGCCCCATAAGCACTAGTGTGTTTAAGACCTATCTTTGTATCAATGATAATTGTTTAATTGTAACTATACGATTTGATTTGGGCGTTTGCCTTGATCCAAGCCGTGTCAACGCTTGGCCTTTCTCTAGTCACTTGTTTTGACACATCCTGCCCCATGTTCACGCCAGTTCTACCGGCAACATAAGGCACCCATTGCCACCATTCTGTATGATCCGTCAATCCATATCTGCTGTTGAAATCACTGTCAGCGACAACCCTTATCGAGTGATCTCCCGTTGCATTCCGATCTAGGCCAGCTTGATTTTCGGCATATCGTTCAATCAATTTTTGGGTCACTGGGTATATGCTATCCCAACTATTTGATCTGAAATATTCCCTCTTCGCCACTCACAACTGAGTTTGCCGAGGTGATTGCGCCATCGAATGGAGTGAAATCAATCCCAGTAGCAAACTAAAAACCATCTTCGGAAGAAGACGCGAACCGGGATACTTCGATGTCAACAGGTATGCGGGCAGTTGGATTTTCATGGTGGCAATCGGGTAACCTTGCCGAATCAAGTTTAAGCATACCGATAGTTGACCATCAAATTTTGTAAACATTAATATTTATATTATCAAAACCCGCCTGCCGGTTCGGTTTGAATGAAGTTCACTCTCTGGCTTCTCGCCGGCGAGGCCGCGCTCCTGGGTGTGTTCGTGGTTGCAGTCCGTCGCGAGGCTGGCCCAGCTTTGCAGGCGGATTCGCATGGAAAAACAGGCCACCCCGGAGGCTCCGACGGTCGAGGCCGGCTTGGAATCGCCGGTGTCGGCGGTGGCCGGGGTGGGTTCGGCGCGGGCCCGCCTATTGGCCAAGCGAGCCATCCTCACCGTCGGTGACCTGCTGCTCGACGCCCCGCGCCGCCATGAGGATCGGCGGCAGTTCAGCAAGATCCGGGACCTGCAGGAGGGCCAGAAGACCACCGTGGCGGGCAAGGTCATCGCCATGGGCAACAAGACCTTCGCCCGGACCGGGCGCAGCGTCTTCGAACTCATCCTCGACGACGGCACCGCCCGACTCCATTGCCGCTGGTGGAACCTGCCCCAGATGGAGCGCTTCTTCGATGTGGGCGATGAACTGGTCGTCCACGGCAAGGTCCGCTCATTGCGCCCCTCGGCCATGGATCATCCGGAGACCGAGACGCTCATGTCCGTCACCCGAGAGAACAAGCCCGAGCCCGCGGCCACGGGAACGACCGACGCGGCCGAAGAGCCCAGCCTGCACGTCGGCCGCTGGGTGCCCATCTACAGCCTCACCGACGGACTGACCCAACGGGCGCGCCGGTGGATCGCCTGGAACGCCTTGAAGGCCTTCGGCGACCGCATCCCGGAGGCCAATCCGGACCTGCTGTCCCGGGCGAGTCGCGCGGGCTGGACGGCGTCCGCCAACGGCCAGCAGGAGATCCCCCTGTTGGCCCAGGAGTGGCCTTCACGCGCCCAGGCGATCCGGAACCTGCATTTCCCGCCCTCCGACACCGATGCCGAACGGGCCCGCCAGCGCCTCGCCCTCGATGAGTTCATCGCACTGCAATTCGAGATCCAGCGCCGCCGCTTCAATCTGGAATCCAAGGCCACCGCCCTGCCCTGCCAAGGCGACAATTCGCGGATGCGCCCCTTCTTGGCCGGTCTCGGCTTCAGCCCCACCCGGGCCCAGAACCGCGTGTTGCGGGAGATCCGCGAAGACATGGGCGGCTCCGTGCCCATGCGTCGCCTGCTCCAGGGCGATGTGGGCTCGGGCAAGACGCTGGTGGCGGCTGCCGCGGCGCTCATGGCGATCGAGAGCGGGTATTCGGCCGTGGTGATGGCCCCCACGGAGATCCTCGCCCAGCAGTTGCACGGCAACTTCCGGCGCTGGCTCGAGCCCTTGGGAATCCCCGTCCACCTCTGGAGCGCCAGCGTGAAATCCGGCTCCGAACCCGGCCTGAACCTCGGGTTCAGCGACGTGGGCCTCACGGTCGGCACCCATGCCCTGATCGAGTCGGGGTTCCTGCCCGAGCGCCTCGGACTGGTGATCATCGACGAGCAACACCGCTTCGGCGTGGCCCAGCGCGAACGCCTGCTGCGCAAGGGTCGCTATCCGCACCTGTTGGTGATGACCGCCACGCCCATCCCCCGGACCCTCGGGCTCACCCTTTACGGCGACCTCGACATCAGTCTGCTCGACGAAAAACCGCCCGGACGGGGCCGCATCCGGACGCATCTCCGCACCCCGGAAGCCCTGCCCAAGGTCTGGGCCTTCCTCCGCCGCGAACTCGAGCGCGGGCATCAGGCCTACATCGTGTATCCCCGCATCCTGGACAACGGCGAGGAGGACGCCAAATCGGTCGAGACCGAGTACCCGCGCATCTGCAAGGCCCTCGAACCGCATGCGGTCGGGAAGCTGCATGGCCGGATGCCCGCCGACGAAAAGGAGCGCGTGCTGTCGGAGTTCCGCGCAGGACGGATCCAGGCCCTGGTGGCCACCTCGGTCATCGAGGTGGGGATCGACGTGCCCCAGGCCACGCTCATGCTCATCGAGAACGCCCAGCAATTCGGGCTGGCCCAGTTGCACCAACTGCGGGGTCGCATCGGCCGCGGGGCCGACGAGAGCCATTGCATCCTCGTGAGCGGCAAGGCGTCGACGTCCTCCAAGAATCTGGCAGCCCCGGTGCTTGCGGATCCGCGCCTCAAGGCCTTCTCCGAGACCGAGGACGGCTTCGAATTGGCCGAGCTTGATTTCAAGATCCGGGGTGTCGGCGAAATGACCGGGTTGGCCCAGAGCGGCTCCGATCACCTGCGCTTCGGCAGCCTGATCGAGGATCGGCCGCTCGTGGAGTTCGCTCGACGCCTGGTGCGGGATCACCTGCGACGCCCCGGAGCCCGGGATGTCACCCGAGAATCCGCCCGTGAATCTGCGGCTGACCCCAAGTCCGGTTCGGAATAACCTCCGGCGATGGAGTCCTCCCACATCCAACGCATTCACGAGGATCCCTGGCGGGTCTTCAAGATCATGGCCGAGTTCGTCGAATCGTTCGACACGCTCTCGCGCCTGCCGCCGGCGGTCACCTTCTTCGGATCGTCACGGAGCCGTCCGGAGGATCCCTGCTACGCCATGGCCGAGGCCATCGCCGCCGGGTTGGCCAAGGAGCGCTTCGCCGTGATCACCGGAGGTGGTCCCGGCATCATGGAGGCCGCCAACAAGGGGGCATCGCAGGCGGGGGGCATCAGCGTTGGGCTGAACATCGTGCTGCCCAAGGAGCAGAAGCCCAACGCCTATTCCAATGTGGGCATCCATTTCCATTACTTCTTCATCCGGAAGGTGGCGCTGGTGAAGTACAGCGTGGCGTTCGTGTTCATGCCGGGTGGGTTCGGCACCATCGACGAACTCTTCGAGATCGCCACCCTGGTGCAGACCCGCCGTGTTCCGCGTTTTCCGTTGATCCTGGTGGGGCGGGATTACTGGAAGGGGCTCTTCGACTGGCTCAAGACGACCCTCGAGGCCAAGGGCATGATCTCTCCCGGCGACCTCGACCTGCTGAAACTGGCCGACACCCCCGAGGAGGTGCTGCGCATCATCACCGACTACCGGGAGATGGTGGGCATCCCGGAATCGGTGCCCGAGGCCTTCCGCTGAACCCGCAGATGTTTCGCTGTTTGATCACCTGCTTGACACCCGTTCGACACCCTCAACCCTCGTCATCAACCCCATGATTTCACTGCAACGACTGGTCGGCGGCGGCGACATCTTCTTCGACCTGCTGGAACGGAGTGCCGACGAGGCCCACGAGAGCGTGCGGATCTTCGTGCGCCACCTCTCCTCCCCCGACCCGGCGGGCTTGGACCAATTCGCCGTGGTCCGCCGCAAGGAGAAGCGCATCACCGAGGAGATCAACCAGAGGCTCACCCTGACCTTCGTCACGCCGCTGGAGCGCGAGGACATCGACGCCCTGGCACAGGCCCTCTACAAGATCCCCAAGACCCTCGAGAAGTTCGCGGAACGGTACCTGATCAGCCCGACCGACCTGCCCCGCGCCGGGTTCCAACGGCAGGCCGAACTGCTGCAGCAATCGATGGAGACCCTTCAGGCGATGGTGCGAGAACTGCGGTCCTCGCCCGACCTGGGAAAGATCAAGGACCAGAACCTGAAGCTCCAGTACCTCGAGGGTCAGGCAGACCTGCTGATGGTGGAACGGTTGAAAGACCTCTACAACGCCCCGCACGATGCCACCAGCGTGGTGGCCCTGAAGGACCTCTACGACCTGTTGGAGAAGGTCATCGACCGGTGCCGCGACGCGGGGAACATCCTCGTCCAGATCGTGCTCAAGAACTCCTGAGCCGCCGGCCGGTCGACGCCTCGTCGATCAACGTCCGTTGCCGTTCGCGGGAGGCGCGGCCGGATGGATGTCGAGGTAGGTGTACTCCTTGAGGCCTCGCTCGTATTCGTCGAGCAACCGCATGCCCTCGGTCGGCTTGAGCTTGTCGCCCTTGATGGCGGCATCCACCTGGGCCTTCATCTGGCGCTTGAGCTCGCCCTCGTCGTACTGCACCGAGGTCAGGCACTGGCTGATGGTGTTGCCCTCGATCACCTCCTCGACGTAGTAGCCGCAAGGTTCGTCGGGCTCGAGGAAGACGTGCACCTCGTTCACCCGACCGAACAGGTTGTGCAGGTCGCCCATGATGTCCTGGTACGCCCCCATCAGGAAGAACCCGAGATAATACGGCTCCTGACCCTGAGGGGTCTCCCGCAGCTCATGCAGCGGGAGCGTGTCCCGGACATCGCGCAGGTCCACGAACTTGTTGATGCAGCCGTCGGAGTCGCAGGTGATGTCCACCAGCGTGCCCTCGCGCGTCGGTCGCTCGAGCAACCGGTGCACCGGCATCACGGGGAAGAGCTGGCCCAACGCCCAATGGTCCAACAGCGACTGGAACACCGAGAAATTGCACAGGTACTGGTCGCCGAGGCTGTCCTCGAGATGACGGATCTCCTCGGGCACGTAGGCCTGCCCGCGGAACGACTGGACGACCTCCTTGGAGATCTCCCAGTAGAGGGTCTCGATCTTGGCCTTCTCGGGCAGCTCCAGGACGCCGAGGGTGAACATCTGGTGGGCGTCCTCCTTGCGTTCGAGCGCATCGTGGAAGGCCTCGAGCTTGTTCAGCTTCCCGAGGTTGTCGCGGATATCGAGCATCTCCTTCACCAGGCGGTGCTCGTCGGCACCGTACTGGAACTGGATCTCCTGTCGGGTCTTGTCGATGGAACCGAAGACCTCGACGACCAGCACCGAATGGTGGGCCACCAGCGCGCGACCGGACTCGCTGACGATGTCGGGATGCGGCACCCCCTCGGCATTGCAGACGTCGGCGATGTAATAGACGATGTCGTTGGTGTACTCCTGCAGCGTGTAATTGGTGGAGCTGTCGAAGGCGCTGCGGGATCCGTCGTAGTCGACGCCCAGCCCGCCACCGACGTCCATGAACTCGATGGGAAAGCCCATCTTCTGGAGCTTCGCGTAGAACCGCGCGGCCTCCTGCACCGCCTTCTTCACGGTGAGGATGTCGGGCACCTGGGATCCGATGTGGAAATGCAGGAGCTTGAAGCTGCCCGCCAGATTCTCGGATCGGAGCAGTTCGGCGGCGGCCAGCAGCTCCGAGGTGCTCAGGCCGAACTTCGCGTTCTCACCCCCGCTCTCGGCCCACTTGCCGGCCCCCTTGCTGAGGAGCCGCGCACGGATGCCGATCATCGGCTCCACGCCCACCTGCTTCGAGACCGCGACGATCTGGCGGAGCTCCTCGAGCTTCTCCACCACCATGATCACCTTCTTGCCGAGCTTGATGCCCGACAGGGCGAGCTTGATGAAGGCCTGGTCCTTGTAGCCGTTGCAGATGATGAGCCCGCCGGGCTGGTCCTGCAGCGCCATGCCCGCGTACAGCTCGGGCTTGGAGCCCACCTCGAGCCCGAAATTGAAGGCCTTGCCCGCGTCGAGGATCTCCTCCACGACCTCGCGGAGCTGGTTGACCTTGATGGGGAACACCCCCCGATAGCTGCCCCGGTACTGGAATTCGGCGATGGAGTTCCGGAAGGCGGTGTTCAGGTGGGCCACCCGGTCCCGCAGGATGTCCTGGAAGCGGATCAGGAGGGGGAACTGGAGCTTGCGCTGCCGGGCCTCCTCGATGATGTCGGAGATCTCGATCGCCGCCCCCTTCTCGCGCAGCGGGGTCACCACCACGTTGCCCTCTCCATTGACGTCGAAGTATCCCGCGCCCCAGCGGTCGATGTTGTAGAGGGACCGCGCTGTGGGGATGTCCCACGGGGTGTTGGCTGCGGCGGACACGGGTTTGGGGTCGCTCATGGATGACAACTCAGCAAGGCCGGGACTCTAGGAACGACCGGGGTGGATTCAAGCGACAGGTTTCAAAAAGTGTCGTCAGGGAGGAATGACCGCCGGAGGGGCTGCGCCATCGGTGGCCCCGTTCCCCGGCTTCCACCTTGGATTCCGGCGGTTTCGGGGCATGGTCTGGGCGACATGCGACTGCTGATCGCCATCACCGGAGCCAGCGGGACGATCTACGCCCAGCGTCTGCTGGACCAGTTGGATCCCACCCGCCACGAGGTGCATGTCATGCTCAGCCAGTACGCGCCCCAGGTCATCGAGGCCGAGCAACCCGGGGGCCTCCGACTCCCGGAAGGCGCGCGGATCCACAACCACCGCTCGATGAACCTGCCCTTCGCCAGCGGATCCAATCCGCCGGACGTCATGGTGGTGATCCCGTGCAGCATGGGAACGCTGGGGCGGATCGCCCACGGACTGAGTTCCGATTCGATGCTCCGCTGCGCCGACGTCATGCTGAAGGAACGCCGGAAACTGATCCTCGTACCCCGTGAGACCCCGATCTCGCTGGTCCACGTGAGGAACTTCGAACTCCTCCTCCAGGCCGGTGTCCAACTCATCCCGGCCAACCCGCACTACTACAACCGACCGGCCACGGTGGAGGCCGTCGCCGACACGGTGGTGGCGAGGGTTCTCGACCACATGGGGTTGGACCATCGGTTGACCGTGCGGTGGCAGGAGGAACCCGAGTAGGTCCCGACCCGTCACCGAGCATCCCCGATCCCGACAGCGTCCATTCCATCGATGATCTCCCTGCTATCCAAGTGGGCCTCGTTCGTGAAGTTCAGCCACACGGTCTTCGCCCTGCCCTTCGCGCTGGCCTCCATGATGCTGGCGGCACGCGACCATCGCGGATGGCCCGGATGGCGGGTCTTCCTGCTGGTGTTGGCGGCCATGGTCGCCGGACGCACCTGCGCCATGGCTTTCAACCGCATCGTGGACCGGAGGTTCGACGCCCTGAATCCGCGTACGGCCGGACGGCACCTGCCGGCCGGCGCGATCTCGATGGTCAGCGCCGTGAGCCTGTGCCTCATGAGCGGCGCCGGACTGGTCGCCGCCAGCTGGGCGCTCAACCCCCTCTGCTTCGCCCTCTCGCCGGTGGCCCTGTTCTTCATCTGCTTCTATTCCCTCACCAAGCGGTTCACCGACTTCACCCACGTGTGGTTGGGCATCGCGCTCGCCATCGCCCCGGTCGGCGCGTGGTTGGCGGTGAAGGGTGGCGTGGAGTTCTTCCCCATCATCGACGGCAAGATCCGACTCAGCCACGGGGCGTTCGTGCCGCTGGTGATGGCGGCATCCGTGCTCCTCTGGCTCTTCGGGTTCGACATCATCTACGCCACACAGGACTACGAGTTCGACCGCCGCCAGGGACTCCGCTCGCTGGTGGTCCGATGGGGTCCCCGGAACGCCCTCGGAGTCGCGTTCATCGCCCACCTGCTGCTCTGGATCCTGTTGGCGGTGTTCGGGGCGCTGGCCGCGTTTCGATTGGCATATTGGCTCGGTCTGGTCGTGATCGGCGCCCTGCTCCTGGCCGAGCACCTGCTGGCCCGTCGCCGCGACACCCACTCGGTCAACATCGCCTTCTTCAAGCTCAACGGGACCATCAGCACCCTCTTCCTGGGACTGGTCGTCGTGGAGGTCATGTTCCCGTGGTTCCGCCTCCAGTGGGCCGACCGACTGTTCCGTTGAGCAGAACGACCGCCGAGTGCCTGTGGACCGACGGAGGGCTCGGAGATCCGTCCCCACCTCGGAGCTTGCCGCGAGGCAGGAACGGCAGCATCGATCCCTCGGTCGGCGCCATTCCACCGAAAGGGCAGCCCCCCGCCCGCACCCTCAAAACCGCTCGAAACGTCCTGCATGACCGGCCTCAGGCGGACATGGACGAGTCGCCCGGATCACCGGACCGACGGCCCATCGAGCAGGTGCTCCCTCAGGAAGAGGATGGTGCTGAGGAACTGGAAGTCGGCATTGGGCTTCTTGGCGAATCCATGCCCCTCGTCCCTGGCCATGAGATAGGAACAGGTCAGACCATTGGCCCGGACGGCCTTCACCATCTGCTCGGCCTCGCTCAGGGGAACCCTGGGGTCGTTCTTGCCCTGGACGACCATCAGCGGCACCCGGATCCGGTCGGCCTGGTTGAGCGGGGAGATCTTCTCCAGATGGGCCCGCATGCGGGGATCGCGCTCGTCGCCATACTCCACGCGGCGCAGATCCCGACGGTAATCCTGGGTGTTGGTGAGGAAGGTCACGAAGTTCGAGATGCCCACGATGTCCACCCCGCATCGGAGCCGATCGCTGTAATGGACCAACGAGGCCAGCGTCATGTAACCGCCGTAACTTCCCCCCATCACCGCCACGCGTCCCGCATCCAGCCCCGGGTCGGTGCCGATCCAGTCGAGGAACGCCCCGATGTCCTTCACGGAATCCTCGCGCAGATAGCCATCGTCGAGGGTAAGGAAGCGTTTCCCGTAACCCGCCGATCCGCGGACATTCGGCACGACCAGGGCGACACCCAACTCGTTCAGGAAGTGGTTGTAGCGGGCCATGAACCCGGGCCGCGACTGCGATTCGGGACCACCGTGGATGATCATCACCACCGGGCGCCGGCCGGGGAAACGGGCCGGATCCGGCCGATAGACGAAGGCGCTCACCTTCAGTCGGTCGAAACTCGGGATCGTGATCAGCTCCGGCTCCCGGAACGCCTTCGCCGGCAGCCCACCGGTCTCGCTCTCGGTCCACCGGGTGAGGCGACCCGTCTTGATGTCGATCGAATGGGCGTCGGAGGGGGACTGGGCGTGGGCCAGGCTGAAGCCCAGATCGCGCCCGTTCTCGTGCCACTCCAAGCCGGTCATCACCCCGGACGGGATGCCGGTCAGCGGACGGACCTTGCCCGAGCCCAGGTTCAGGATCGAGAGGCGGCTGGAACCGTTCTCGTTGACCACGAAGGCCAGGTGTTCGCCATCGGGCGACACCTCGAAGGCCTCGACATCCCAGGACGGCGCCTTGGAGGGGGCGCGCAGGAGGGGCGTGATCCGACCGCCCTCGACGTCGATGCGGACGAGGCGCAGGAACTCGGAATCGAGGTCGCTGGTGGCCCAGACGCTGCGACCATCCCGGGAAAGCCGAGCCGAGCCGTACGACACCACCCGATCCCGGGCCGGAGTGAGCCGGGTCAGCGTCCGCGTCGGGACGTCCAGCAGGTGCAGGTCGCTGTCGGTGATCGAGCGCCGGTTCTGGAGCAGCACCTTGGATCCGTCCCCATCGACATCGAGCACCGCCCAGCCCCCGCCCTGCACCTGGAGGATGCTCTCCGCCGAGTCGGGGCGAAGCGGATCCAGACGCCACACATCGGTGTCGCGCCCGTTGCGCCTGGTCGAGTTGTGGTAGAGCCAGCGCCCATCCCGCGAGAATCGTGCGTTCCCATTGCGGCTGCGGCCATCGGTCAACAGCGTCGTCCGCCCGTCGGCCAGATCCAGCCGGTGCAATTGGTAGAACTCGCCCCCACCGACGTCCTGACTGAACACGAGGAACCTACCCCGCCGGGGCTCGAACTGGCCACCCGCCACGGGCTCGGAGGAGAAGGTCAACTGGCGACGGGCCCCGCCCGGCTGCGACACCGAATGGAGTTGCAGCGTTTCGGAGAAACGGGTGCCGATGAGCATCTCCCGGCGGACGGGGTGCCAGGAGGCGAAGACCGCCGTGCGGAATTCGAGGTAACGGGAGGCGTCGCGCTTCAGTCCGACGGGGATCGGTGGAATCCCCTCGACCACCAGATTGTCGGGGACCTGGGCGAACAACGGAGCGCTCATGCAGGCGAGGACAAGGGCGTGCAGCGATCGGAACATGTCCCGACCCCAACACAGGCCGCTTCGATTGCAACCGAGTTTTCGACCGGGGACCGGAGGAACGGAAAGGGGGCGATTCGAACGGAACCGCGGCACGGGATCATTTGGCGAATTCGACACAGCGGGTCTCGCGCACCACCGTGATTCGGATCTGACCCGGATAGAGCAGTTCCTCCTCGATGCGACGGGCCAGATCGCGGGCCATCCGGAGCGATGCGTGGTCGTCGACCTGGTCCGGCTTGACCACCACCCGCAATTCACGGCCGGCCTGGATGGCGAAGGCCCGTTCCACCCCGGTGAACTCGAAGGCGATGCGTTCGAGGTTCTCCAGTCGTTGGAGGTAGGTGGTCATCCCCTCGCTGCGGGACCCGGGCCGGGTGGCGCTGATGGCGTCGGCGGCGGCCACGAGGATCCCGAGGCAGTTCTCGTGGGGGACCTCCTCGTGGTGGGAGGCCACGGCGTTGAGGATGGCCTCCGACTCGTTGTAGCGCCTCAGGAAATCGGCTCCCACCTTGGCATGGGGACCTTCCACTTCGTGCGAGAGGGCCTTGCCGATGTCATGAAGCAGGCCCGAGCGCTTGGCGGCCACCACATCGTCGCCGAGTTCGGCGGCCATCAGGCCGCACAGGTGGGCCACCTCGAGGGAATGCTCCAGCACGTTCTGGGAGAAGCTGTGGCGGAAATGCAGCCTTCCCAGCATGCGGGCCACATCGGGATGGATGGGTGGCTGGCCGGCCCGATAGACCGCGTCCTCGCCCTTGCGGAGGATGAAGTCCTCCATCTCGACGGTGACGGCGGCGACCACCTCTTCGATGCGGGTCGGATGGATGCGGCCGTCGAGGATCAGCCGCTCCATGGATTGCCGGGCGACTTCGCGGCGGACGGGATCGAAACCGGACAGCACCACCGCATTGGGCGTGTCGTCCACGAGGACCGTGATGCCGGTGGCGCTCTCGAAGGAGCGGATGTTGCGACCATCCCGGCCGATGATCCGCCCCTTCATCTCGTCGCCCGGGAGGGCCACAGTGGCGGTGCTGGTCTCGTAGGTGTGCTTGCCCGCGTAGCGCTGGATGGCCGTGGCGAGGATGCGCCGGGCCTGCTCCTCGGCACCCGACCGGGCATTCTCGAGGATGTGTCTGCCGAGACTGGCCGCATCGCGCGACGATTCCTGCTCCACCTCCTTCAGCAGCAGCGTCCGAGCCTCGAGCGCGGTGAGTCCGGAGATCGACTCCAACTGCCCCCTGCGCTCCTCCGACAGCCGTCGGATCTCCTGGCGCTCCTGATCCATCCGGACCCGGGCCGAGTCGAGCCCCTCGGATCGTCGTCGCACCTCTTCCTGCTGTTCCACCAGTCGCTCCATCTGCCTGCCCACCGATGCCTCGCGGTCGGCCAGGCGGGATTCGGTCGCGGCCAACCGGGAACGCTCGGACTCGAGCTCGCGGTCCTGGTCGTCGCGCCAGCGCCGGAGATCCTGCTGGGCCGCCAGTCGAACCTCGGCCTGCATCGCATCGGCCTCGCGACGCGCCCGGTCGGCCTGCTCGCGCTCGCGCACCGCCAACTCGGCCCGTAGCGCCCGTTCGCGGAGACGGTGGAGGGCATAGGAGACCCCGGCGCCCGCGAGCGCCCCGCCCACCGCAAACAACCAGGATTCCGTGGCCATGCGTCACTCGGCGCCCTCGGGCGCGAACCGACACCCCCCGGGGGTGATCACCCCATCCAAACCGAAGTCGTGATCTTCCCGGGGAATCCGGGGCAGCAACTGGCAGTCGAAGGCTACCCCGAAGGACCTGCCTCGGAACGACTCCAGCAACCGGTCGTAGAACCCCCGCCCCCGACCGAGCCTGACCCCGTCATACGAGAACCCTAGCCCGGGAACGAAGGCCAAGTCCAGCAGCGGGGTGGCGACCTCCTCGCAACCGGCAGAAGGCTCGAGGATCCCGAATCGACCGGCCACCAGATCCGCAGGGCCATCCACCCGCCGCCAGCGGTAGGCCGATCGGATCGGATCATGGCAGGGCAGCACCACCTTCCTTCCCTCGGCCCATGCGATGCCGGCCAACGGCCAGAGGTCGGGTTCGTCTGGGCGGGGATGGTACAGTGCCAGCGTCCGCGCCCGCCCCCATTCGGGCAGCGTCATGCAATGCCGCCGGATGCGTTCGGAGGAGGCGTCGCGTTCGCCCGCGGGGAGGTCGCGCAACCGGCGTCTGAACTCCTCGCGCAGGGCCCCTTTCGCGGACCGGGAATCCGCTGCCACGCCGTTCATGCACCTATTCGTACCGCAGCGCGTCGATGGGGTCGAGGTTGGCCGCCTTCAGCGCCGGGAAGAATCCGAAGACGATGCCGATGAAGGCGCTGACCGTGAACGCGAGGATGACCGAAGCCTGGGAGATCAGGGTCGGGAACTGGAACAACTGGGTGAGCAACGGGGCCAACCAGTAGCCGACGGCGATGCCAAGGCCACCGCCCAGCACGCTCAGCAGCACGGCTTCGGCGAGGAACTGGAGCAGCACGTCGCGCCCCCGGGCCCCCACGGCCAGGCGGATGCCGATCTCGCGCGTCCGCTCGGTCACGCTGACCAGCATGATGTTCATGATGCCGATGCCGCCGACCACGAGCGAGATGCCGGCGAAGAACCCGATCAGCACGGTCATGATCCGGTTGTTGGCATTGAAGAAATCGCTGGTCTCCTGCTGGTTGCGGACCATGAAGTCGTCATCCTTGCCGTCGGCGATCTTGTGGCGGCGGCGGAGCAGTTCGGTGAGCTGCTCCTGCACCGGGGTGATGGCGTCGGGCGACTCCGCCTGCACGAAGACCGAACGGAACTTGGTGTCGCCCGAGAGGCGCTTCATGACGCTGGTGTAGGGCACCAGCAGGACGTCGTCCTGATCCTGGCCGAAGCTGCCGGACCCCTTGGCATCGAGCCATCCGACGATGGTGAAGGGCGCGTTCTTGATGCGGACCGCCTGCCCCACCGGATCGATCCCCTCGCCGAAGAGCGTCTTGGCGGTGGTCGCCCCGATCAGGCAGACCTTGGACGCGTTGCGGACATCGGCGGCCGTGAAGTTCTCGCCGCTCTTCAGGGCCCAAGAACGGGCCGTGATGTATTCGTCCGAGACGCCCGAGACCTGCACGAAGCTGTTCTGGTTGCCCGACGCCACCTGGGCCGAGGTGCGGGCCTCGGGGCTCACGGCCGTCACCTGCGACACCTCCCGGCGCATCGCCTCGAAATCCTCGATCGACAGGTTGGGCGCCATGCCGAAGCCGCCACGCACGCCGCCCCGGGTCATGTTGCCGGACATCACGGTGATGAGGTTCTGGCCCATGCCGGCGATGCGCTTGTCGACCTCGGCCTTGGCCCCGGTGCCCATGCTGACACCGACGATGACCGCGGCGATGCCCACGATGATGCCCAGCATGGTCAGGAACGACCGGAGCACGTTGCGCCGGATGGCCATGAGGGCGATGCGAAGGGTGGCGAACATGGTTCAGGCGGTGAGTTGGACGGCCTTCTGCTCGGCCTCGAGTTTCTGCAGTTCCTCGACGGCGTTGAGCCGACCGGTGACCGGAGCGTCGCTGCGGACCAACCCGTCGCGCATCACCACGATGCGCTTGCAGTACTGGGCGATGTCCAATTCGTGGGTCACCATGACCAGGGTCATCCCCTGGTCGTTGAGCTTCTGGAAGATGCCCATGATCTCGATGCTGGTGCGGGTATCGAGGTTGCCGGTGGGCTCGTCGGCGAGCAGGAGGGTCGGCCGGTTCACCAGCGCCCGCGCGATGGCCACGCGCTGCTGCTGGCCACCGGAGAGTCGGCTGGGGGTGTGGTCCATGCGCTGCCCCAGCCCCACCAACTCGAGGGCGGCGGCGGCCCGTTGGTTCTGCTCCGGGATGGGGATCTTGGGCCGCGCGTACAACATCGGCAGTTGGACATTCTCGAGGGCGGTGGTCCGGGCCAGGAGGTTGAATCCCTGGAAGACGAAACCGAGCTTGCGATTGCGCAGGTCGGCCAGTTCGTTGCGCGACAACGATCCGATGTCGACCCCGTCGATGAGGCATTTGCCCTGACTGGGCCGGTCGAGGCACCCGATGGTGTTCATGAGGGTGCTCTTGCCGGAACCGGAGGAACCCATGATGGCGACGAATTCGCCGGCCTCCACCTTGAGGTTCACCCCGCGCACCGCGCGGACCTCGATCTCGCCGGTGCGATAGGTCTTCTGGAAATCCTCGAGTTGGATGACCGCGGGCATGGATGCGAAGGGTTGGGTGGGTGACGGACGGATCAGCGACGGGGAGCCCCGCCGAAGGGGCCGCCGAAGGGATTCCCCGCGGGTGCGGCGGCGGTGGTGGCCGTGGACTTCAGCGCGGTGACGATCACCAGACCGGGTTCCAACCCCTCCAGCACCTCGGCCCCCGAGGCGTCGGTCATGCCCACCTTGACGTTGATGGCCTGGAGCACCGGCGCGGCCTCCGGGGCGGCCGGATCGGCGGGCTTCAGCGCATAGACGGTCTTCAGCGTGGGACCTTCGGCCACCCTCGGGCGGGGCGATCCCCCACCGTTGCCGCCACCCGTGCCACCCATGCCACCGGGGCCTCCACCCATGCCCCCGCCACCTGCGGCCATCATGGCCCGCATCCGCTCCCGCATCGCCTGGTATTGGGTCTTCTGTTCCGGTGTGAGGGAGTCTTCGTACTTCTTGCGTTCCTCGTCGGTCGGGCGGCGCCCTTCAGCGGTCCACGGAGCCGGGGGCAGGCCCTCCATGCCCGGCGGCCGCGACGGACGGACGATGTCGTTGGTGGAGACGGTGTTGGTGGCCGGCAGGACCGTGACGCCCGCGGGCGGTGAGAATCGGGTCGCCGAAGCGGGAATGCGCACCACATTGGTCTTCTCCAGGGTGATGAGCGTGGCCGTGGCCGTCATGCCCGGACGCAACCGCAGATCCCTGTTGTTGACCGCGACCACCGTCGTGTAGGTCACCACGTTCTGGTTGGTCGTCGGAGCGAATCGGACCTGCCGCACGCGGCCCTCGAACTTCCGGTTCGGAAAGGCATCGACGGTGAACTCCACCCGCTGCTGTTCCTGGACATTGCCGATATCGGCCTCGGAGACGGCCAGTTCGATCTGCATCTGCGACAGATCCTGGGCGATCAGGAACAGGGTCGGGGTGTTGAAGCTGGCGGCCACGGTCTGACCGGCATCCACGCTGCGGGTCACGACCACCCCGCTGATTGGGGCGTAGATCGTGGTCCGATCGAGGTCGACCTGGGCGCTCTCGACCGCGGCCTCCCGGGTCTTCACACCGGCCTGGGCCTGGAGCAGGGCCACATCGGCCTGCTGGTTCTCGGTCTCGGAGATGAGCTTCGCGGCGAACAGTTCCTTGGCGCGCTTGGAGTTGAACTCGGCCATCGCGAGACCGGCCGTGGCGTTCGCGAGGTCGGCCTTGGCCCGGGCCAGGGCCCGCTCATAGGTGGCGGGATCGATCCTCGCAAGGACGTCGCCCTCCTTCACGGTCGAATTGAAGTCGACCTTCATCTCGGTGATGGTGCCCGAGATCTGGGATCCCACCTGGACCTGACGGATCGGAGCGATGCCGCCGTTGGCGCTGACGCTCTGCACCATGTTGGTGCGCACGGCCGCCTCGGTCCTGAACTCCAGGGGCGCGGGCTTCTTGAGGCGATCGCATCCGCACAGGGCCAGGAGCAGCAGCGGAAGGAACGGGAACGGAAGGAGTGCGGTGGCCTGGGCCTGGGACTGTCGGGCGCTGGGGCGCTGCTGCGGATTCATGGTTCTTGAAGAGTGGGCGACACGGACGGCCGACGCCTCGGTTCGTCCCCACAGAGACCCTTCCACCACCCTTCCGGTTACGCAATGATCCAAAAGGAACACCGGAGGCCGGAAGGTTTCCGGCGCTCCGGTGTGGAAGGCACACGGGCGGGGACGAGGCCCCGTCCTCGATGTCAGAGCGGCTTGACGCTCAGATTGCGGAAGGCCACCGGGTCGTTGTGGCCGGCAAAACCGAAATGCCCCTTGGTGCGGTTCTTGCCCGGATGGGGGCTGTTGGCCATGTAGCTGGTGATCGTCGACAAATCGGTGTCGAGGATGACGAATCCGTTGAGTTCGGTGCGGATCCGGCTCCCCTGGACGCGCGTCTCCTGGAAGTTCCACTCGCCATTCGGGCGCTGGTAGCCCTGATGGGCCGCGGCCATCCCGTAGGCGCCGCCATAGGCCTGCCGCGGATCCAGCCTGGAACCGGTCTTGACCTCGTAGTCCTCGGAGAGCACCTGCAGTTCGGTCATGGCCACGTAGGCCGCATCACCCGAGCCCGGGTAGCGGATGGCGAAACCGTTGTTGCCCGCGCTGGGAACCTGAACCTCGGCCCGGAAGACGAAGTCGCCGTATTCGGCCTCGGTGAAGAGCACCCCGCCCTTGCCCTTCTTGCAGCGGATGGAACCGTCGACCACCTCGTAGTCGTTGACCGAGCCCTTCCAACCGGTCAGGTCCTTGCCGTTCCAGATCGACTGGAAGCCATCCTTGCCGTGGCTGGCGAGGATGCGGTTGGCCTCGGCGCTGCCGATCTCGCGGATGAAGACGTTCTTCCAGCGGATCTCACCACCGTGGGTCTGCAACTGGATGGGACCGCGGGCGGGAATGGGCTTCTTGCGGTCGTAGAAATTCTCCATGATGGCGTGCTGGACGACCGATTTGCCGTTGAGCCACACGCTCACCCTCGATCCGACCATGACGATGCGGAACGAGTTCCACTGACCGAAGGGCTTGTCGGCGAGCACCAGAGGATCCTTGCCCGGAGCGCCCGGGGAGTTGTTCCACAAGCCGCCCGAGCCCTTGTCGGCGCCCAGGTTGGCCTTGGCCTTCTCGGTGTAGTCCCAGATCTGCACCTGCGGCACGCCGCGCAGGTAGATGCCCGAATCGGCCAGCGGCACCGTCTTGTACTCCAGCAGCAGTTCGAAATCACCGTAGTCCTTCTCGGTGGTCGCGTAGGCACCGTTGCCACCGTTCACCAGTTCACCGTTCTCGACGTACCAGTTGGGCTTGCCGGTCTTGGGGTCGGTCTCGGTCAGGGTCTTGGTCCACTTGGCGATCTGGGCCGCACGATCGGCCTCGGGCATGGCCAGGAGCTTGCGATGATCGAAGGTGTCGCCCCCGCGGAAGCCGGTGAGATCCCGGCCATTGAAGAGCTGCGAGAACCCCTGGGGCGGTTGGTTCAGGGCCTGGAGGCTGGAGCAGCCCCAGAGGCCGACCATGGCGGCGGCGGTGGTTGCGGTGGCAACGAATTGGCGACGGTTGAACGGTAGGTTCATGTGGAAGCTGCTCCCGTGGTAATCCGGTTCGACGCCGGGGTCAATCGCGCTGCCGTGCCCATGGCGGGAATGATTTGCCCACCCCCCGGTTTTCCAATCACCTTTCCGCCGCGGATGTCACGACACGGAACCAAGATCGGCCCCTACACGCTCCACGAGGAGATCAATGCCGGGGGCATGTCCGAGATCTGGCTGGGCACCGACGCCAAGGGCGCGGCCGTGGCGATCCGGCTGATGCTCAACAATTCCGCCTTCGCCTTCACCGAGCGGAAACGGTTCCTGACCGGCTGCGAGACCCTCAGCGCCTGCCAGGACCACCACCACATCATCGGATACATCGAGCACGGCAAGATCGGGGGCGAGCTGGCGCTGGTGCTGGAATACGTGGAGGGCGAGAATCTCAAGCTGCGCATGGCCACGGGCGATCCGGTGCTGGCCGAGAACATCGCCCAGGTGCTCATCGACTTCGCCGAGGCCCTCGAGGTCGTCCACGACCGCGGGTACATGCACCTCGACGTCAAGCCCGAGAACGTGCTGCTGACCCGCAACGGTCGACTCAAGCTGATCGACTTCGATCTGGCCCGCCCGATACCGAACCCGCCGCGCAAGCTCGACAAGAATCCGGGCACCCCACACTACATGTCGCCGGAACAACTGGCCCGGGAGCCGGTCGACCACCGGGCCGACATCTGGGCCTACGGCGTCAGCGCCTACGAACTCCTCACCCATCGCAAGCCCTTCCCGGGGGACTCGGCCGATGCGGTGTTCCGGACCCAACGCGACCGGTCCGACTTCATCCCACCCCGCCGGCTGAACCCGGACATCCCCGTCGCGCTCGAAAAGATCGTGATGCGTTGCCTCGAGCAGGATCCAGCGATGCGGTATCCGTCGATGTCGGTGCTGACCCACGAGCTGCGCAAGGCGCTCTACGTCTGAGAGCGGAGGTGACCGGCTCCTCCGGGGGCGCGGTGGGGCGGCGCACCGGGAACCGGCTCAACGCGAGGACTTGGCCGCGGCGATGAGCTCCCAGAACTTCGGGTTGCCCTGCAATTGCTCGTCCTCGCCGGTGGGGAGACTGGACCGGTAGAGGAAATCCTTGAGCGTGTTGCGGCTCAGGATCCGGTGCACCACCACCCCGAGCGGGTGTCGCTCGAAATAGACCCGATAATCACCCAGTCGATACCGGGTCAGGGTGCGCCCCTGACGGGACAGGCTCCCGAAGGCCCCCTCTTCGCGCATCAATTCGGAGGGCAGACCTCGGAACTGCCCGAGCACCTGCAACTGCAGATCCTTCGGCAGCTTCGACAACTCGGCGGCGCTGGTCGGATTGAAGATGATCTGGAACGGCTGCATCCGGGCGATAGGTTCCACCGGCATTCGATGCCTGTCTAGCCCGCCTCCTTGCCCGCCTCCTTGCGGTGTCGCCTCCTCGCGGACCGGACCGCCCTGCCGAAATGGACGTCCTGCGAAGGTAGGACTGTTTTTGTCCCAGGGGGTGGGATACCTTGGGTTCATGGACGACCGATTCCAAAGGAATCTCCAACGCGGGTTCCCAGGCCCTGCGGAGGCACCCCAAGGCTCCCTCCCGATCGGCCGCCCATCGATCGACCGAAAACGGTGCGCACCACCTCGAACCACGGCCTGATCGCCGCAGTCGCCGCAGTCGCCGCAGTCGCCGCAGTCGCCGCCGCCCACCCATGGTCCAACTTGCCGAGACCCACTCCGCTCTCCTCGACGCGATCGCCCGCCAATTGTCCGCTGTGCGCGATGTCCGAGCCCGGCACTGGCTGATCTTCCCGCGGAAGGGCCTCCGGGAGGCCGCACTGCACCGATGGGCCCGGTTCGCCGGCATCGCCAGCCATTCCCAGGAGGTCGAAGCGAGGGAACTCGTCGAACAGGCCTCAGGAGGCGGCAGCGCCCGGTTCGATGTCGAGCGCCTGCGGTGGGCGGTGGGATCGGCGTTGCCGGACCTGCGGCAGGACCCCCTGTTTCCGCTCCCGCCCGAGGCCTCGCTGAATCCGATGGACGCCACGGTCCTCGCCTCGGCCACCCAATGGGCCCGGGTGATCCACGAGACCCTGCTGTGTCGCATCGGCGGAAAGGTGTGGCCGCAGGGCTCGTTCCTGGAGGCGCTCACGGCCGCCCCACAGGTGGCCCGAATGCTGCGCACACACCCGGGCCTGCAGACAGATGCCGATTTCACGACCTCGGCCCGGGCCTGGATGGAGTCATGGGACTCCAAGGGCGGCATCCCCCACCTGTGGATCCTGCTCGATGCCGGTCTGCCGGCCGGACTGTTCCACCGTCTGCTGCAATTGGTGGACCTGCTCAGGGGCCATTCTCCGGACCGGGTCCACCTGTTCGCGATGGTTCCCAGCCGTGATTACTGGGCCGACCTTGCGGTCAAGTCGGGGTCACGGCGACGGTCCGCCGGCTCCGATCCCTCGATCCCGGAGGCGGGGGGCCTCCTGTGGGCCCTCGGGCGCTCTTCCCAGGATCTCCAACGACAACTGGCCGGGACCCTGCTGGCCGTGGGAGAGGGGGGGATCGAGCTCGACAGTCCCGAGCCCCATGATTCGTTGTTGGGGCGCTTGCAGACCTCCTGCCGATCGGCCGCCCCGTTGCCCGAGGAGTCCCGACGACCGGTGTCGGCTGCCGACGCCTCGCTGACCATCCACGCCGCCCACACTCCTCTCCGCGAACTCGAGATCTGCCGCGATCGCGTCCTCCAGGCCCTGCACGAACTCGAGGATCTCCGCCACGAGGAGATCCTGATCCTCCTGGCCAATCCACACGAACAGGCTCCCTTGATCGAGGCGGCCCTCGACGCCGGGGCCGACCGACGGTTGCCCTTCCGTTGGGCGGGAGGTGGGGGTGGCGGCCTGTCCCCGTTCGCCTCCACCGTGATCCGACTGCTCGAGATCCTCCAGGGCCGACTCACGCTCAACGAGGTGCAGGAACTGCTGGAAAACCCCTTGATCGCCGACCGTTTCGACCTCGACGAAACCGATGGCGACGGTCCGACACTGGTGCAGTGGCTGCAGGACGCCGGGTTTCGCTGGGGCCTCGGACCGGAACACCGTCGGCAGTACCAGGACATCCCCGAATCCCGATGGAACCTCTTCTGGGCCCTGCGACGCCTGGGCCTGGGAGCGATGGTGGCCGAGAATCGGCGCGATTCGCTGCTCGATGACTGCGAGGGCGGGCAACCCGGCGTGCCGCTCGAGCGGACCAACGGCCTGGGCCTGATCCAACTCGCCCGGTTGGCCCGATTCGCCCATCGGCTGCGCGATGCGCGAGACATCTGGTGCGGGACCGGCCCCCGGTCGATCCCGGATTGGAATCGGGCCCTGAGGGACCTGGTGTACGACTGCATTTCCAACCGGCTCGGACCGGTCGCATCCCAGGCCGCGGCGCTCCAATCCGAGATACTGGAACCGCTGGACCGCGCGGCGATCCCCGAACTGCGGCTCGAGAGGACGGCCTATCTGCGCCTGCTCACCGAGAAACTCGGCTCGTTGAACGGCTCGGGCGGCCGGGGTCCGGGAGGCATCACGGTGGCCGACCTGAGGCAATACGCCGGGGTGCCGGCACGGGTGGTGGTGGTGGCCGGGCTCGACGACGGAGTGTTTCCGAGGTCCGACGATCGCCCGGGATGGCATCCCCTGGCCCTCCAACCGGCCACCGGCGACCCATCGGCCCGCGACACCGACCGTCACTGCCTGTTGTTGGCGCTGCTGGCCTGTCGCGAACGTCTGATCCTGTCGTACCAGGGCCACTCCGATGAGGATGGCGAGGAACGCCCGCCGTCCACCGCGCTGGCCGATCTGCTGGAGGCCGCGCTCCAGACCCTGCCACAGAAGGGGGCGGTATCCGGGGATCCCTCGAAACCCGTGGCGGACGGCGTCGATCCACGGTTCGGGGGGCGGGTGTTCCATCATCCGCTCCACGGGTTCAGTCCCGAGGCCTTCCGAGCCGACCTGCCCGCCAGCGCCCGCGGACAACGCACCGCCGACCATGGCGCGGCCGTGGCGTTGCGGCGGCGCAGGGGTTTTCCAGCGTACCCCGGTCCCTGGTCGCAACCACTGCCACCGGAGCCCGACCGGGCTCCCGACCTCGCCGACCTGCGGAACGTGCTCGATCAACCCCAGCGACTCTTCGCCTCCCGCCTGGGCCTGCGACTCCCGGAGGAGGCCGAGGCGCCGCAGGGCGAGGATCTGGTCGATCCCGACGGGCTTGAACGTTGGGCCCTGCGGGATCGCCTGCTCACCGCCCGCGTGGAGGGCGAAGACGAAGGGGCGCTGGTGTCGGTGCTGAAGGCGTCCGGCAGGATCCCCCGCGGAAGGCTCGGGGAGGCCCTGCTGTCCAAGATTCTGGAGGAATTGCCGGAACTGCCGGTCTTCGGCCCGAAGGACCGCGTGACCGCCAACCTGCGATTCACCCTCGAGGAGGCCCGGGTCGGCACCGATCCCCATGCGACAGGCGGTCCGCGCCTGTTGCGTTTCGAAGGACCGCCGCGCGCCCGTTGGTACCGGCGGCCGGGAGAGTCCACGGTGTTCCAATTCTTCGCCTCGAAGCCGAACGAGGGTGGCGATTACCGGCGGCAACTGCTCTTCGGATTCGACGCGCTGGCGCTGGCCGCATCGTCATCGACTCCGGATCCGGGTCTCCGGCGCGGGGATCCCCCGCTCGAAGCCCGGTGCTTGGGACCCAGGAGCATCTGGATCATGGCGCTGCCGACTCCCGAAATGGCCCGGGCCCAACTGGCCCGACTCCTGCCGCTGGCCCGCTGGGCGAGGTGCAGGGCCCTGCCCTATTGGCCCAGGACGGCGGGAGTGGCCCTGGCCAAGGCGGGCCGAGGATCGGAGGTCCGTGGAGAATCCCGACTCGCATCGCTGGCGGCCCGCGACCCAGCCGAGATCCTGGAGGCCGCCCTCTCGCACTGGAGCGCCGATCGCGAGGAACATTCAGGCGGTGCCGACGGCGATCTGCCGACCACCCGGGCGGTCTTCCGCGGCTGCGACGACCCGTTCGCCATCGATGGGGACTCGGTGCCCGGATGGCTCCCCTGTCCCGGAGGGCCGCTCGCCTGGCGGCTGATGCTCGAGTTCGAGTCATGGCGCGAATCGCTGAACCTACGGTCACCATGAGCGATTCCTCCCGATTCGATCCGAAGACGCAGGACCTGTTCGGGGCCACGTCCATAGAGGCCAGTGCCGGCACCGGCAAGACCTACTCGATCACCCTGCTCTGGCTGAGGTTGATGGTGGAGCGGGGCCTTCGCGTGGATCAGATCCTCGTCAGCACCTTCACCCGAGCCGCGACGGCGGAATTGCGCGAACGGTTGCTGGCGACGTTGAGGCGCGCGGTGGCCGCCACGCAGGCGATCCTCGAGGGCCGGGAACCCGTCGACGGCGACGAGGGGCGGGTGGTCGCGGCGTGGCTCAGTGCATCGGGCGGCCGGCCCGACTCCCTCATCCGGCATCTCACCGAATCCCTCAGCGCCTTCGATCTGGCACCGATCCAGACCATCCACGGGTTCTGCCAATCGCTCCTCGGACGGCATTCGATGGAACTGGCCTGCGACCCGGACCTGAGGCTGGTGGAGCACTGCGATACGCTGCTCGAACAGATCACCGGCGACCATCTGATGGAGACGTCGGACCTGCAGGCTCCCGATGCTGCGGCGCTGCGACGGTTGGCTCGGACCTTGCGGTCCCGCCCCGCCGCCACGGTGCGCGGCGTGTCGCGGACACGCGAGGAACTGGCGGCCGAAAAGGCAGGACTGTTGCGGACGATCGAGGCGGAGGCCCCGATGGCCATCCGGGGCCTGAAGCTGGCCAAGAGCCGCGAGAGCGTGGAAAGGCTGGTCAGGAATCTCGTCGAACGCTCGCAATGGAGCGCATTGAGCGACGCCCAGGCGAGGAACCTGCCCCCGTCGTTCCTGACCCCATGGTCCCGATTCCGCCGGCTGGAGTCCGTGGAATCGCGCCTGCCCGCCACCGGACTGGCCGAGCGCATCCGGAAGGACCTTCCGGGCCGCAAGGCCCAGGCGGGCCTGCGCACCTTCGACGACCTTCTCCTCATCGTGCGCGATGCGCTGCAGCGACAGGGTCCGGACGGACCCCTGGCCCGCACGGTCCGTGCCCGCCTGAGGGCGGCCATCCTCGATGAGTGCCAGGACAGCGACACCCTGCAGATCGAGGTCTTTCGGATGCTCTTCCATCATGGGGACACCGAGGCGTTCCTGGTCATCGGCGATCCCAAGCAGAGCATCTATCGCTTCCGTGGTGCCGACCTGGCCAGCTACCGATCGCTGGCCGGAACCATGCGATCGGCACCCCCGATGACGGTGAACCACCGATCCGATCCGTCGTTGATCCGGGCCCTGAACCACCTCCACGGGACGGAGTTCCTGTTCCCGGACTCGTCGGCGGGTGACGCGCCCTTCGGGTATGTGCCGGTCACGGCCCGTGCGAAGGATGACCGCATCTCGGATCCGGCCCCACGTTGTGCCGTCGTGATCCAATGGTGCCCGGAGACCGACCGCCATCGGGCCTCGATACGACTCGCGGAATCGGCCGCCGCCGAGATCGCACGGTTGCTGCGCGATCCGGTGACCCTGGTGGACCGCCACACGGGAACAAGCCGCCGCCTCGAACCGGGCGACGTCGGGGTCCTGGCCACCAACCACGCCGATCTGCGCCGGATGCGCCGGGCGCTGCACGCGCATGGGATCTCCTGCCGGTCTTCGGGCAAGGGGCTGGGCAGCGTCTTCGACAGCGACGAGGCGCTCGATGTGCTCGGCTGGCTCTGGCTGCTCGCCGCGCTCCATCGGCATGGCGACCTGCTCGGCCGTCTGTCCGCATTCCTCCTGAGCCCGCTGGGCGCCACCTCGGCGGGTGACCTGCTGCTGATCCAGGCCGACGCCGGGAGACAGGCGGCGCTGTTCCAGACCTTCCTCCAGGCGCGCCAGGAACTGTCACGGGTGGGACCGCTTCCGCCGCTGCTGCGCTGGATCTCCGGCGCCGAGGTCTCGACCCACAACCTCGGACATGCCGACGGGGAGCGGCGGCTCACCAACTGGAGGCAGTTGGGAACCCTCCTGCAGGGGCGGTTCGAATCGGGAACCCGCAGCGCCGAGTCGCTGGCGGCCTGGTTGGCAAGGCAGGTCTCCGGGGCGCCGGAATCGCTCCGGGAGGCCTCGGGTGACAGCTCGCTCATGCGGCTCGAGACCGACGCATCGGCCGTGCAGCTCGAGACCATCCATGGGGCCAAGGGGCTCGAATACCCGGTGGTGTTCTGCCCGTTTCTCGGGAGGGTCACCGGGCGCGCCCGTCGCGGTACCCCGACCGCAGCGGTGGCGCGGATCGCCGGGTCCTGGATCATCGATGTGGGCTCGGACGAGTTCGAGGCCACGCTCGAAGCGGCCGAAACGCAGGAGATCGAGGAGGAGACGCGACGCCTGTACGTGGCGCTCACCCGGGCACGCCATCGACTCCATCTGGGGATGGCTCCGATCACGGCCCACCCGAAGAACTCCGGGAACAACTCCGCGGCCGATTCGCCACTGGCCCGACTTCCCGGTCTGGCCGCGGATTCGATGGAGGAATGGCCCAAGCGTTGGAAGACCCTGGAGGCGCATGGAATCCAATTCCTCGACGAGTCCGAAGGCCCGGGCGCCACGGGTCCATCCGGGGGCGGGTCGGCTCCGGAAGGATCCGTCGCCGCTTCGACGGTCGCAACCGGATCCGAGACCCTCGCCGGCGTTCACCCGGAACTCCTGAGGCCGCCCGATGCACCCCCGCATCCCTCCGCCTTGTTCGCGACCCGCAGCTTCACGTCGCTGTCGCGCTCCGACATGGACCACGACCCGAACGCGGCCGACCGTGATGTCGTGGCTTCAAGGGAAACGGAGTCGATTCCGGAGGAAGCCGGGGCGACCCACGATGGGCTCGCGGCGCTGGGCGCCGCCGGAAGCGTCCTGGGCGACCGACTGCATCGTGCGCTCGAGGATCATCTGGGCAACGGACGCCCCCTGGAGCAGGCCGTGGCCTCCTACGATACGCCCGGCGCCTGGCAGGAATCACTGGGCGCGATCGTCGAGGCCGAACTGGAACCGGCGCCGGGATTCCGTTTCCGCCTGGCCGATCTCCGCGGACGTTGCATCACCGAGATGCAGTTCCTGCTGCCCGTCGATCGGATCGACGCCGAGACCCTCTCGAGGACGCTCTGCGAGGATCCGCGGATCCGATCGATGGCCGGAGGCGGGGAATGGGCCGAGGGTCTCTCCGGTTGGAGCTTCACCGGGTTCACCGGATTCCTCCAGGGATTCATCGACCTGGTGTTCGAGCGCGGCGGACGTTGGTACGTCGCCGACTACAAGAGCAACCGCCTCGACCGGTACCATCCCGAAGCCCTGGATCGGGTCATGCTGCGGTCCCATTACATCCTGCAGGCACGCATCTACCTGCTGGCCCTGCATCGGCACCTGCGGGCCCATCTGCCCGACTACGATCCCGAAAGGCATCTCGGCGGGGTGATGTACCTGTTCGTCCGCGGGTTTCCCGAACAGGGGGTCTGGTGGGACCGGCCCTGCCTGAAGGCGCTGGATCGGCTGGACGCCCTTTTCCAGAACCCAGTCGCCCCCGCATGAAGCCTGTCGAACCCATGGAATCCGGAGGGGTGCCCCCGGCTCTCGCGGACGGATTCGAGGAACTCGCCGCCGCGATCTGGCCGCCCTTGCCCGAGGGATCCCCGTTGTCGACCCATCAACCCCGGCTCCGCGCCCTGCTGGCCGAACTGTTGCGCAGGGCCGGCCTGGGCATCGGATCGATGTCCCTCGCGGAGGCTTCGCCGAGCCCCGAGGAGCGGTCCGCGCTCGACCGATGGACCGGGTATTTAGCCATCGAGGGATCCAACCTGATGCTCCCTCGTTATGCCCGACAACTGCGGGAGATCCGGACCTTCGTGGAGGATCGGTGCCGCTCGGTGCCGCCGCGGCTGCCGGATGCCGAGGTGGCCCGTCATCTCCACGACATCCTGCCCCCAAAACGGAGATCCGGCGACGTCGGGGATCCCGACCGGCCCCTGTTCGACAATGCACAGCAGCGCCTCGCCATCGCCGCATTGGTCGATGCCCCCGTGGGGGTGCTGACAGGAGGCCCCGGCACCGGGAAGACGACCACGGCGGCCGCACTGCTGGCGGTCCGTCATCGACTCGATCCGGGACTCACCGCCGATCAGGTGCTGGTGGCCGCACCGACCGGCCGGGCGGCCAGTCGCATCGGCGAAGCCCTCTCGCTGGCCGCCACCCGATTGGAAGGCCTCGACGCGAACGATCGCGCCTTCCTGAGGAGCATCGCCACCACGACCCTCCATCGTGCCCTCGAGTGGGGACCGGAACCGCCGGAACGTGGCGGTCCGTATCGACGGAATGCGCTGAGACCGCTGGAGGTGCGGGTGATGCTGGTCGACGAGGCCAGCATGGTGGATCTCGCCCTGATGCATGCGCTCGTCCGCGCCCTGCCCCCGGAGGCTTCACTGCTGCTGCTGGGCGATTGTGATCAACTGGAGAGCGTCGATGTCGGAGGGGTTCTCTCAGAGTGGGTCCAGGGGGCCAATGCACACCGGGCGCTGCCCGACGTTCTCCGGGATCGGCTCGCGGCCCGACTGGGTGTCGCCGCCGACCGGGTACAGGACGAGTACGATCAAGGTCTTCCACGGCTGACCGCCCCGGCAGGCATCACGGCGCCGCCGATGCCCGGGATGGTCGTGGGACTGCGCCACAGTTGGCGCGCGATGCACGCGCCGTGGATCCTCGATCTGGCCGACCGGGTGCGACCGGGCAGTCCCCATGGCCGGGAATCGGTCATCGAATGCTTCGCCCGTCATGCGTCGCTGTCGGACCCGGTCCTCACCTGGCATCGCGACAGCCCCGATCGATCCCGCCGGCGGATCTGCCAGGAACGTTGGACACGCTGGGCGGAACAGGCCCGGACCTGGACGCGATGGTGTGGCGATTCCGACCCCGCGTCGCAGGGAGCGCAGGCCGAAGCCCTGCATCATCTCGGACGATTCCAACTGCTTTGCAGCACGAACCACCAGGTGGATCGGGCCAATCAGGCCGGCACGTCGCTGCTCTGGCCGCCCGGAAATCGCAGGCCGGGTGAACTTCCGCACGGATGCCCGGTGCTGATCCTCGCCAACGACCGTCCGTCGGGCCTGAGCAATGGCGATATCGGCATCGCACTCGGCCCCGTTGCCGGAGGTGCGGCCACCGTGGTGCTGTTTCCGGGGGCCGATGGAGTCCCACGGGTCATTCCACGGGTCCGCCTGCCGGCCCACCAACCGGCATTCGGACTGACCATCCACAAGAGTCAGGGCAGCGAATGGGACGAGGTGGCCCTGGAACTGCCACCCGACACCGGGTCGCGGCTGCTCACCCGCAATCTCCTCTACACGGGTGTCACGCGCTCGCGGCGTGTCCTAGACCTGTTCGGGTCCGTCGAATCGCTCGACCTTCCATAGCGGCCGCAGGTCCGTTCCCGGCCGGTTTCACGAGGGAGTCTCGCCGGGCGGCCAACAGATTGGCCAGGCTCGAGGGTGACCCCATCCGCAGATGATCGGCGATCCACCTCAGCGTCATGGTGGTCTCGGAACGGAGCCTTTGGGCGATGACCGCCTTCGCCGGGTCGCCCTTGCGGCGTCCGACCAGGTCGGCATCGCTCCAACCGAGCCGGTCCAATTCGGACCGCAACAGGGACTCCGCCTTGTCGAAGGCGCTCTCCTTGGGGACATCGCCGGAAAGGGTCGCCCCGGTTCCTCCGTCCATCCGGGCCAGCAGGCCCTTGCGGAACGAGTCGTCGCCCCAGCACCAACCGCGACGGATACCGGCGTACCGCTCAGGTTCATCCTCATGGCGACGCGCCTCCAGCATCTGGCTGAACTGGCGACGCCCCGCCGCATTGTCTATCGGGATGCCCATGCCTCCCAGGACCCGATCCACCCGCAGCCACGATTGCCGTTCGCGGGGTCCCTCGAGGTAGGCCGGATAACTGCTCCAGGGGTACGACTGCAGCGGTTCGGACGGCCGCAAGAGATTGGCACGGACCGGATTCAAGTGGACGTACTCGCACACGGTCCGCAGGTAGTCGGGTTGGTCGGGTGCCACCAAAAGCGACTTGTAGCGGCCGCTGAAGAGGTGCCCGGAAAGCCCGTGCCGTCGATTGAACCGCAGGGTGTAGGTGCCCAGGAACCACTTCATCCCGGAAACGAGATTCCCCCGCGGTGTCTCCACCACCAGGTGGAAGTGGTTCCCCATGAGGCAATAGGCATGGACCTGCCAGTCGGCCTTGACGCAGGCGTCGTTCAAGGTGCCCAGAAACGCCTGATGATCGACATCGTCGCGGAAGATCGACTCCCGACGGTCTCCCCGATTCAGGACATGGTAGATCGCGCCGGGGTATTCGATGCGGAGCTTGCGGGCCATGGATGGGAGAATGTCGGAGCGGCGACGTCGTGTAAATATGCGGGACCGACCCCTTTTGCTGCTTGGACTGGGGGTGGGTGCATGTTTTCCTTGGGAAACATCACATGAGCGACCCGCGTCACGCCAAACTGGCCAAGCTTCTCATCGAGTATTCCTGCGAGCTGAAGGCGGGAGAGAACATCCTGATGGACCTGGTGGACACGCCCGATGCGATGGCGGTGGAACTGATCCGCGCGGCCCGGGCCCGCGGGGCGACGCCGATCGTGGAGATGCGCCATTCGCGGGTGCTGCGCGAGGTGCAGATCGGGACGGACGAGCGTCACGCCAGACTGGTGCGCGACCTGGAGCTCAACCGCATCCGCAAGATGCAGGCCTACATCGCCATCCGCGGCGCCAACAACGCCAGCGAGAACAGCGACGTGCCGTCCGAGAAGACCCGGCTCTATTCCAAGACCCTCCGCCCGGCGCTCGACCATCGGATCAACAAGACCCGCTGGTGCGTGCTGCGCTGGCCGACGCCCAGCATGGCCCAGTCGGCCAACATGAGCACCGAGGCCTTCGAGAAGTTCTACTTCGACGTGTGCACCATGGACTACGCCAAGATGGCGCGGGCCGTGAAGCCGCTCGAGAAGCGCATGCGAAAGGCCGACAAGGTGCGGATCGTGGGCCCGGGCACGGACCTGTCGTTCTCCATCAAGAACATCGGGGCCAAACCCTGCGAGGGCCTGCGCAACATCCCCGATGGCGAGTGCTTCAGCTGCCCGACGCTGAAATCCTCCAATGGAGTCATCACCTTCAACACCCCCACGCTGTACGCCGGCACCAAGTTCGAGGGCATCCGTCTGGAATTGAAGGACGGCCGGATCGTGAAGGCCACCTGCCAGGGCGGCACCGAACGCAAGCTCAACGAGATCCTGGACATGGACGCCGGGGCCCGCTCCATCGGCGAGTTCAGCCTCGGGTTCAACCCGTACATCCTGAACCCGATGTGCGACATCCTGTTCGACGAGAAGATCGCCGGATCGCTGCACTTCACCCCGGGTCAGGCCTACGAGGATCCGGGCAATGGCAACAAGTCGGCGGTGCACTGGGACATGGTCCTGATCCAGCGGCCCGAATGGGGCGGAGGCGAGGTCTGGTTCGACTCCGAGCTGATCCGTCGCGATGGTCTGTTCGTGCCGAAGGACCTGCAGGGTCTCAATCCGGACCAACTCCGCTGACGAGGCCCTCCCCCGCGCGGGTCCAGAACATGACGCCCAGGTCCGCTCCCCTTCACCGCCGACCGTGGGCGTTCCGATCCGGGGCCGAAACCAAGCCCGAACAGCGCCATCGGCCCCACTCCCGGGCCCAATCCCCGTCCCGACGTGGGGCCCGACATCGCGCATGGCTCTGGCTGTGGCTCTGCACCGGGCTCCTCGTCCACGGCCCCGCCTGGGCCCGCGACTGGGAGCCGGGATTCCGGGACCTCGCCGCCTGGGGTCGCGACATGCACCTGCGCCCCATCGCCAGGGGCGAGGATCTGCTCCTGACCAACCGCTGGACACGCATGCGGTTCCGGAAGGATTCCGACCGGATGACCTTCAACGAGGTGGAATTCCGCCTGTCGGATCGGATCCCCGTCGAGGGCGGCCGTTTCCGGGTCTCGCAGCGCGACATCGACTCGCTGCTGGCCCCCCTGCTGGCACCCCCTAAGCGATCGACGCGACCGATCCGGCGCATCGCCATCAACGCCGGCCACGGCGGCAAGGATCCCGGCAACATGGAGGGTCGGCGGATGGAGAAGACCTATACCCTCGACCTGGCCATCGATCTGGCCCGTCACCTGAAGGCGGCCGGATTCCAGGTGGTGTTCATCCGGAGTTCGGACCGGTTCATCGCCCTGCCCGACCGCGCCATCGCGGCCAACCGGGCCGACGCCGACCTGTACGTGAGTCTGCACTTCAACGGCTTCGACGGACCCGGCAACGATTCGGTGCAGGGCCTCGAGACCTATTGCCTGACGCCGGCGGGTGCCCCCTCCAGCAACGACTCCCAGCGCCGCGGCCGCATGGCAGGCTTCGAGGCCAACCGGTTCGACCGCGAGAACCTCACCCTGGCGCATCAGGTCCACAGGGCGATCCTCGACCAGACCCCGTTGACCGACCGAGGCGTCCGCAGGGCGCGCTTCAAGGAGCTGACCCTCCTACGGATGCCCGGACTGCTCATCGAGGGCGGCTACATGACCCATACCGGCGACACCCGGCTGATGGACTCCAGGAAATCAAGGGATCAACTCGCCGCCGCCATCGCGGACGGCATCGTGCGGCACAAGAAACTGGTCGAGCGGGGAGCCCCGGAGTAGGCGGCCCACCGGCACGAACCGTTCGCGACCGCCCGCTGCCGGTCACCGGTAGCGACTCACTTCCGCCTGCCGGTCATCAACTCGTCCACCAGCGGCTTGGCGGCATAGACGCTCCGAAGCGACTCGAGGATGCCCGCGCTGTGGACCGACAGGGCCCGGGCCTGGGTCTCCTCATAGGCGAAGCCGAGCACCAGCGACTCGATGTTGCCATCGAAGATGATGCCCACGAACTCGCCGTCTCGGTTCACCACCGGGCTGCCCGAGTTTCCGCCGATGATGTCGTGGGTGGACACGAAGTTGAAAGGCACCGCCGCGTTGATGGAACGGCGCTTCTTGAGCCACCGCTCCGGCAGGTCGAACGGAGGCCGACCCTCCATCTCGGCGGAACGCTCGAAGATGCCCCCGAGGGAGGTGGTGGCCGGGACGGCCTTGCCCCCCGATGTGTACCCCTTCACCACGCCGTAGGAGAGGCGCAGGGTGAAGGTGGCGTCGGGATACTGTCCCTTGCCTTCCAGGGCGAAGCGGGCAGCCGCGATCGCGGCATGGGCCTGCTTCTTGATCTCGGCCTGAGCCTCCATCAACTGTCGGACCTCACGGGCCTCGGCATCCACCGACTTGGACGCCAGGATGAGCGGATCATCGGAGGCGGCGATGGCCGCGGCCCCTCCCTTGTAGAGCCGGCGACGCTCGTCCACGGACCGCAGGCGGCTGCCCTGGATCAGCTCGGCGGCCCTCGTCCGGGGCGACCTGCCCGCGAGCACCTTCTTGACCGTCGGATGATCGGCCCCCAATTGCTCGCTCAGGTAGGTCAGCGAGTCGGACAGGTTGAGGATCTCGAGGTCGTTGTGGATGGGCTTGTCGGAGAACAACCCGAGCTCCAACGAGGCCCGGCCGGCCTCCGCGAACTCCCGCAGACGCTCGCCGTCGGGCTTCGGATATTCCTCGGCGGCGCGCACCAGGGTATGGGCGATGTCGAACAACTCGGACTGGAACGCATGGCCCAGTTCCAACAGACGGTGGACGCGCTCATGCTGGGCGATCGTGGCCTGGGCCTCCTGGATGCGGTCGTAGGCCGCGGCGGCCGCGGCGAACGAGGGGGTGGCGGCGAGCTTCGACCGCAACGCCTTCTCCTGCTGACGCTTGGATTCCATCAGCGCCGGATCGTACAGGCCGGCATGGCCGCCGTCGCGGGCCTTGCGGCTGTTCTGGATGCCGAACAATTCATCCTTCGCACGACGGGCGTTCTCGGCGCTGCGCTCGCTCCAGGAACGCAGCAGCACCTCACGCCGCTTCAGGTAGGCCAATGCGGTCGGGTACTGGCGGTCGCGCAGGTGCTCCAGTTCGGCGACGGTGAGCAGGCGCTCGGTGCGACCGGGATGTCCGGACACGAAGGTCAATTCGCCCTCGGCCGCCCCCTTCTGGGACCACTTGAGGAAGTGCGGCACCTTCACGGGCTTGCCGTTCTCGTAGGCCCGGAACAGGCAGATATCGAGATCGTAGCGGGGATACTCGAAATTGTCGGGATCGCCGCCGAAGAAGGCAACCTGCTGCTCGGGGGCGAAGACCAGTCGGACGTCGGTGTATTTCTTGAACCGGTAGAGGTGGTAGGCCCCGCCCTGATAGAGCGTGACCACGTCGGATCGCAGCCCGGTGGCATCGAGCGATTCCTTCTCAATGGCGGCCATGACCCGTCGGCGAGCCTTCACGGCGTCGTCCGGGGACATGCCCTCGGTCACCGCGGCGTTGACCCGGGCGGTCACGTCCACGATGGACTGCAGAACATTCAGTTCCAGATCCACACACGGGATCTCCTCGGCCTGGGAGCGGGCGTAGAACCCGTCCCGGAGGTAGTTCTTCTGGGAGCTGGACACCTTCTGGAGGGCGTCGGCCCCGACATGGTGGTTCGAGAGCACCAGACCGTCCTCGCTCACGAAGGAACCGGATCCCCCGGAGTTGAACCGCACCGACGACTTCTGCAGGTGCTCCAGCCAGGCATCGGTCAATTCGAAGCCGTATTTCGCACGCACCCGCTCCCGAGGAGGATCGTTGTAGAGCCACATGCCCTCGTCGGAACGAAGGGCCCCGGTTCCGCAGATCACCGCCAGCGAGGCGGCCAGGAAGGTCTTGCGCGACATGGGCCCAAGAACTCCCGGGAGCCGCCATCCGTCAAGGGATGAATTGCCGGTCCGGCGGGCCACCCGGGCCCGCCCCCCTGTTGACAGAAAGCCACCCTGCCGCTTAGCTCGCTCCGCAGCCGAAGCCCGGCCGGTGTCCCACCGAACGGGCGCGGGGGACCCAACGCCGGGGATGAATCCATCCCTCCGGCACGGGGCGCAGGGTCGGGAAACCGACCCGGGGCACTTCCAGGCCCTAGCCCGTCAGCTAACCTCGCAGGCACTTGGAAGGGTATCCGGTCGTGCGCAGTTCGGCGGAGTCGATCCTGCGACAACGGTGACCCTGGGTCGCTGGTTTGTTGCGGACATCATGAAAACACCCCTCCCGTCGTCCGGGTTCCGGGCATTCCTGGCGGATCCAGGATCATGCCATCCATCGGAGCCCCTTTCGCAGCGCTCGCACCGGAATCCTCCGCTATGAGCCACCACGCACCCGCCACCGGCAAACGCTTGGCCGGCCTGTCCCTGGCCGCCCTGGGCATCGTCTACGGGGACATCGGCACCAGTCCGATCTACGCCTTCAAGGAATGCTTCGCCCCGGGCCACGGGGCGCCTCCGGACCCCGCCAATGTCCTCGGAGTGCTGTCACTGATCATCTGGGCGCTGATCCTGATCGTGACCGTCAAGTACCTGGTGTACGTGCTCCGGGCCGACAACAAGGGCGAGGGTGGCATCCTGGCACTCCTGGCCCTGGCCTTTCCCGAGGCCAAATCCGGGCACCGGAGCCGCTTGGCCAAGTCGTTCGCGGCCATCGGCATCGCCGGGGCCTGCCTGCTCTACGGCGACGGGATCATCACGCCGGCCATCTCGGTCCTTGGTGCGGTCGAGGGCCTCAAGGTCGCCGCTCCCGGATTCGAGCGGTTCATCCTGCCCGTGTCGGCAGGGATCATCCTCGTGCTCTTCGCCGCGCAACGGGCCGGCACCGCGAAGGTGGGGCGCATCTTCGGGCCCATCACCCTGCTCTGGTTCATCGCCATCGGATTGCTGGGGATCCGCGGCATCCTGATGCAACCCGCGGTGCTGAACTCCTTCCACCCGGTGCATGGATTGACCTTCCTGGCCGGCCATGGATGGATCGGCCTCGTGGTCCTGGGTTCGGTGGTGCTCGCCGTGACCGGCGGCGAGGCTCTCTACGCCGACATGGGGCATTTCGGCATGCGACCCATCCGGTTGGCCTGGTTCTGCATCGTCCTGCCGGCGCTCATCCTGAACTACCTCGGCCAGGGAGGCCTGCTCATGGCGCAGCCGGACCTGGCCTCGAACAGTTCGTTCAACCCGTTCTACCAACTGTGTCCGTCCTGGGCCCTCTACCCGATGGTGCTCCTGGCCACGGCGGCGGCCATCATCGCGTCACAGGCGCTGATCTCGGGGGCCTATTCGCTGACCATGCATGCCATCCAACTGGGGTACATGCCACGCCTGCTGATCGAGCACACCTCCGAGAGGGAGCGCGGACAGATCTACATGCCGCAGGTCAACTTCGCCCTCATGGTCGCCTGCCTCGGGCTCATCTTCGGCTTCAAGAACTCCGACAACCTAGCCAGCGCCTACGGGGTGGCCGTCACCTTCACGATGGTCACCACCACCCTCCTCTTCTTCTTCGCCTCCCAGCGGGTCTTCGGCTGGTCCCGACTCCATGCCTCGCTCGTGGCCGGATCGATGCTGCTGGTGGAGACCCCGCTGGCCGTGGCGAATCTGCTCAAGATACCCCACGGCGGCTGGTTCCCGTTGCTGATCGCCGGGACGATGTTCTTCATCATGTCGACCTGGAAGAGGGGTCGTCGGCTGGTATGGGAGCGCCTCCGGGTCAGCGCCATGCCGGCCAACAAGTTCATCGCCGAGATCACACGGAAGGATCCGATGCGGGTCGCGGGCACGGCCGTGTACATGGCCGGAAACCCGAACACCACGCCCATCGCCCTGCTGCACAACCTCAAGCACAACAAGGTGCTCCACAAGCGGGTGATATTCTTCACCATCCTCGTGGAGGAGGTGCCCATGGTGGACGCTTCGGATCGACTCGAGGTGGAACGGTTGGAGGCCGGCTTCTGGAGGGTCCAGGCGCACTACGGGTTCATGGAGACCCCCAACATCCTCGCCATCCTCAAGCTGTGCGCCGAACACGACCTCGAGTTCCGCGAGATGGAGACGACCTTCTTCCTCAGTCGCGAGACGGTCATCCCCAAGGCCGGAAACGGGGGCATGAACCTCTGGCAGGAGCGCCTCTTCGCCATCATGGCCCGCAACGCCCTGAGCGCCACGGCCTACTTCCGCCTGCCCGCCAATCGCGTGGTCGAGCTGGGGATGCAGGTCGAGATCTGAGATCCGGGACTGGAACTCCCCGGGTCGCAGGGGACTTCCGGGATCAGAACCTGCTCAAACGCTCGAGCTCCTTGACCCGCTCGAGGATCTTGGCCTTGGCGGTCCGGGTGGTGACATTCAGGCCGAAGCCCTCGCAGCAGAACGAGGCCACCACGCTCCCGTGGAGGATGGCCCGGCGGAGGTTGGTCTCCACGGAACCGGTCTTCTGCGCCGCCAGATACCCGATCAGGCCACCCACGAAGGAATCGCCCGCGCCCGTGGGATCCACCACCTTGCGCAGCGGGTAGGCCGGAGCCACGAAGAGCCCCTTCGGGCCCGACAGGATGGAACCGTGTTCCCCCTTCTTGATGATCACATATTTGGGGCCCATCCGGTGGATCTTGGTGAGGGCGCTGACGACGTTGTCGTCGGACACCAACTGCCGGGCCTCGCTGTCGTTGAGCACGAGGCAGTCGATGCGCTTGAGCAGCGTCAGGACCTCGGGGAGCGCGATGTTCAACCAGAGGTCCATGGTGTCGGCGATGATGAACCTCGCCTTGGACACCTGATCGAGCACCCGGTGCTGGACGGCCGGGGAGATGTTGGCCAGCAGGACGAACGGCGTGGCCTCGTAGTCGGCGGGGAGGGCCGGCTGCCAGTGCTCGATGACCCCGAGCACGGTCTCCACCGTCCGACGGTTGTTCATGTTCACCTCGTACTCGCCGGACCAGTGGAAGGTCTTGCCGTCCTTCACACGTTCCAAACCCTTGAGGCAGATCCCGTGCTTCTCGAACAGGCGGACGTACTTGGTGGGAAAATCGCCACCCACGACGCCCATCAACCGGGTCCGGGCGAAGAAGCTGGAGGCCACGGCCGCGTGGCTGGCCGAACCGCCCAACAGGCGCGGATTCTCCGATTTCGGGGTCTTGATGGAATCCAACGCGGTGGTACCGACAACGAGGACGCTCATGAATGTGTCCAGAGGCTATCGCCATCCGCTCCCGCGGATCAAGGACACCGAAGGCGGGACCGGCGGACGGACCGGACCCGGGTCCCCAGGCATCCCTGCGATCCTTCGACGGGCTTCCCCAATCGGGAGCCGCCCCTCAGGCTCGTGCCCATGAATCCCCTCGACGTCCCGCTCGGCTCCCGGATGCATCGCATTCGGGGATGGGCATGGCTGGTCCTGGCCCTGATCGGAAACGGGGGGGCCTCGATCGCAGGTACACCGGAAGCCCGTCCGATGAACGTGGTGCTGATCATGGCCGATGATCTGCGGGCCGAGGGCGGACCGCTCCTCCGATCCCACCTGAGGACACCCCATCTCGACCGGATCGCGGCCCGGGGAGTGCGCTTCGACAGGGCCTACGCGCAGTACCCGGTCTGCAATCCGAGTCGCAGTTCCCTGCTGCTGGGCCTGCGCTGCGAGCAGACCGGCATCGTCGGGAACGACGTGTTCTTCCGGAGGGCGCTTCCTGGAGCGCCGACGTTCCCGGAACTGCTCCGCCAGAGCGGCTGGACCACCCACGCCTTCGGGAAGATCCTCCATGCCGGCAACACGAGCGAGACGGTCCGCCCGGAATGGCTGGACCGGGGACTCTCCTGGGATGTGGCCGAGGTCCAAGCGGCGGCCTCACCGCATCGCCGGGGCCGGTTCCAGAATCTGTCCCGGGGTCGCCTCGCGTGGTGCGAGGTGGGGATCCTCGAGGGTGGCGACGACGAACAACCGGACGGACGGACCGCGATGCAGGCCTGCAGGTCCATCCGGGACCTGGAGGCCGCGGGGAAGCCTTGGATGGTGGCGGCCGGTTTCCATCGCCCCCACGACCCGTTCCATGTCCCGCGGAAGTACTTCGATCTCCATCCGAAGGAGACGCTGCGTCCGCATCGGGACCGACCGGACCAGTCCGCGTCCGCACCGATGGCCCTGCCCGGGCAATGGTCGACCGTCTTCGGCGAATTCGGTGATGAAGAGCGCGTGGCCTTCCTGCAGGCGTACCTCGCCGGCATCTCCTTCATGGACGCACAGGTCGGCAGGATCCTCGACACCCTCGACGAGCTTCGATTGTGGGATCGGACCGTGGTGATCTTCCTCGGCGACCATGGATACCATCTGGGAGAACGCGGATGGTGGAACAAGAACACCCTGTTCGATCGTTCCTGCAGGGCGCCTCTGATGATCGCTGCCCCGGATGGACTTCGGGGCAGCACCTGCAGCGCTCCGGTGGAGTTCGTGGACCTGTTCCCGACCGTCGTCGACTACTGTCGGGTGCCCGCTCCGGGGTCTCTGCCGGGACGAAGCCTGAGGCCCCTGCTCCGCGATGTGCGGAATCCCCACAAGGAGGGAGCCTTCACGCTGGTCGTCCGCGGCTCCGGCCGCTTCGGGCGCAGCGTGACCGACGGACGGTGGCGCCTGACCCGATGGAGCGATGGCACCGAGGAGCTCTACGACCACCAGACCGATCCCGAGGAGGACGTCGACCTGTCGGGTCGCCCGGACACGGCCAATCATCGACGGAAATTGGCTCGAATGCTGGAGAGCCTGCCGCCCTGGCCAAAGCCGAAACCCTGATCCGAATCGCACCCCTTGGGACACCGAGAACACCCCATCCCACCCTGCGGATCGGCCATCGGTTCGATCCTGACCGGATCCCGAGAACGCACAAGGCCTCGGCGACGGCCGTGGATCATCGTCGAAGAAAAACCACAGGGTGCGGGTTGCAGGACCCTGAGCTCGCCCGCAGTCGACCTCGAAACGCCCGTGGACTCGAGCCGGTTTTCCCCCATCGCCGACACCGGTCCTCGAAAAGCATCCGCACGAGGACGAAGATGGGGAAGAGGATGGCGACCGGCAAGTGAGGCGGCGGACGCCGGACCGCGGATGCGCAACTTCCTGAAGGTCCCGAACGACGAAGGTCCAGAACGAAATTGATGCCCACCGAAATTGATGTCCACCGAAGTTGGTGCCCACGACAGGACTTGAACCTGTACGATGTTACTCACTAGAACCTGAATCTAGCGCGTCTGCCAATTCCGCCACGTGGGCGACACCGCCGTCAAATTCGGGGATGAACGCCTTGGGAACAAGGCTTTTCTCCATTTTTTCTGCGGGCAAGGAGTCACCGTTGCTGGAGGTGCGCGGGATCCGATCCGGGCCCAGGAGCCCCCAAACCGCAGCGGAGCAGGACCCGGCCAGACCGAGCTCTGGAAGCGATCACCCTCTCCCCCGGCGCGCAGCGCAGAAGCCTGTTCTTTCCTGAGCTTCCCTGCGAGCGCTGGCCGGGTCCTGCGGAGCCCCCAAACCGCAGCGGAGCAGGACCCGGCCAGACCGAGCTCTGGAAGCGATCACCCTCTCCCCCGGCGCGCAGCGCAGAAGCCCGTCCTTTCCTGAGCTTCCCTGCGAGCGCTGGCCGGGTCCTGCGGAGCCCAACTTTTAAATCCGCTTCCCTTGCGGCGGGCGGTTCGCAAACTCGGGCGCATGACGCTTTCCCGTGCGGTTCTTCTCGCGGCCACCGCCCTGCCGCTGGCGTTCGCCGATTCCTTGGTTCCCAAGGCCTCCGACGGGCGCCCGCTCAACCTGGGATTCGAGTCCGGAGACCTCCGGGATTGGCAGGCGTCGGGCGCGGCGTTCGACCAGTCGCCCATCCGGGGCGATGTCGTATCGAAGCGTCGCTCCGACATGAAGTCGAACCACGACGGCGACTTCTGGATCGGCGGCTTCGAACGCGTGGGCGATGACCCCAAGGGCACCCTGACCTCGGTGCCCTTCAAGGTGACGCACCCGTGGGCCAGCTTCCTGGTCGCCGGCGGCCCCTGGCCCGAAACCCGGGTGGAATTGGTGGATTCGGCGACCGGCCAGGTCTTCTTCAAGATCTCCGGCTACGAAAGCGAAACCCTCAGGCCCGTGGTGGTCGAACTGAAGGGGCTCATGGGCAAGCAGATCCTCATCCGCCTGGTGGACGACCGTTCGGGCCATTGGGGACACCTGAACTTCGACCACTTCCGCTTCCACTCCGAACGGCCCGTCTTGCCCAACGAGCTGACGCTGAAGGAGACGGCCAAGAACACGCCTCCTCCGGCCGACCAGGTGCTCTTCGCCGGCCTCTCCGCCGCTGATGCCGCCGCGAAGGCCACCCTGCCCTCGGGCTTCGCGATGCACGTCTTCGCCTCCGAGCCCGACATCCGGAACCCGATCGCCTTCTGCGAAGATCACCGCGGCCGCCTCTGGGTGGCCGAAGGGCTCAGCTACCCCAAGCGCGTCGGCCATCCGCCCGCCCAGGGCACGCCCGAGCAGATCCGCAAAGACATCTTCAGCGGCAAGGACCGCATCCTGGTGTTCGAGGACACCGACGGCGACCACAAGGCCGACAAGCGCACGGTATTCCTCGAGAACGTGAACCTCATCTCGGGCATGGAGTTCGGCTTCGGCGGACTCTGGGTCGGCGCGGCCCCGTACCTGATGTTCATCCCCATCGCCGACGGCGATGCGCCCAAGCCGGCGGGTGATCCGCGGATCCTCCTCGATGGCTGGAACTACACCGCCGACACCCACGAGACGCTCAACACCTTCAACTGGGGTCCCGACGGCTGGCTGTACGGCTGCCACGGCGTGTTCTGCCCGTCCCATGTCGGCAAACCGGGAGCGGCCGAGAAGGACCGCCAGTGGGTCGATGCCGGCGTGTGGCGCTACCATCCGGTGACGCACCGCTTCGAGATCTTCACCGAGGGCGGCAGCAACCCGTGGGGCATCGACTTCGATGAGCACGGCAACCTGTGGTCCGAGATGTGCGTCATCCCCCACCTGTTCCACATGATCCAGGGAGCCCGTATTTTGCGGCAGGGCGGCGAGCACTACGCCTACAACGCCGACGAGGCTCTGCGGAACACCAAGCACCGTGACGGCCGCAGCCGGAAGCCGATCTTCCCGTACGTGTATGAAGACATCGGCACCCATGCCGACCACGTGCACTGGGCCGGTGCGGCCGGTCCGCATGCCGCCAACGGCCGCAGCGACGCCATGGGTGGCGGCCATGCCCACGCCGGCATGCTCTGCTACCTGGGCACCAGTTGGCCGGCCCAGTACCGGAACCACCTCATCATCGGGAACATCCATGGCCAACGGATGAACATGGACATCCCCCAGGCCCGGGGCTCCGGCTACGTCGGCAAGCACGGCCCGGACTTCCTCAACTTCAACGACCGCTGGTCGCAGACCCTCAACCAGCGCCTCGATCCCGACGGCAGCGTCTACATCATCGACTGGTACGACGCCAACCAGTGCCACCATGGTCGCGACGAGGGCCACGACCATTCGAGCGGCCGCATCTACAAGGTCGTGTACCAGAACCAGCCGGTGGTGCGGACCAACCTCGCCACCCTGACCCCGGCCCAACTGGTGTCGCTGGTCGGCTCGAAGAACGAATGGCTCAGCCGCCATGCCCGCCGTGTGCTGCAGGAGCGGGTGGCCGCCGCCGGCGCCCAGGAATCGGTGGATGAACTCCCCGCCGGCATCCGCGACTATGCCCGCATCCGCAAGGCGGCCGACAAGCTGCCCGCCCTCGAGGCCCTGCACGATGCCGTGGATGGCTCGGGCGACACGGCCTCGCGCCTCCGGGCCCTGTGGGCCCTGCACCTCACCGGCCGCATCCTGCCCGAGGATGCCGCCCGCTGGATCCGCGACCCCGAGCCGCAGATCCGCGCCTGGACCATCCAGACCTTCTTCGAGCACTCCGGCATGCTCTTCAGCGAGCCGACGTTCGAGCAATTGGCGGGCAGCTCCGTGGAGGCCCTGGCCGCATTGGCCGCCGAAGACCCCTCGCCCGTGGTGCGCCGGGCCGTGGCCAGCGCCGCCCAACGGGTGCCGGTGGCCCAGCGCTGGGACATCCTCAAGGGGCTCCTGCGCCACGCCGAAGACGCCTCCGACTTCAACCTGCCCCTGCTTTACTGGTACGCCACCGAAGGACCGGTCTCGACCGATGCCGACCGCGCGGCCGAACTCCTGAAGGAGTGCAAGATCCCCAAGGTGCGCGAGTTCATCGCCCGCCGTCTGACCCAGATGGCTCTGGCGAAGAACTGAGCCTCTGAAGCGCTCATCGCGGGTCGGCTCACCTCGAGCCCGACCCGCGAACGTCGGACTGACGCTGAGAACGGAACGTCGGTCGGAGGACGCACCGGAATACCCTCCGCTTCCGCCGTTGGCCCGGCCCTGAGTCTCAGCCTGTCCTGTCGGCCCGGGTCAGCGGGAACGCCCCCTGCCCTTTCGTCGAGCCTTGGCATCGTCGGCGCGGGCGCGGGCCGCGGATCCTGGACTCTTGGTCTCGGCTCCGCTGAGGCGGCTCTTCAGTTCCCGGATCTGGTCGCGCAGCAAGGCGGCCTTCTCGAACTCCAGGTTGTTCGACGCCTCGATCATCTCGCCCTCCAACTCGCGGATCGTCTCGGTCAGGTCGATCTGGGCCACGCTGTCCTCCAGGATCGCCGCGGCGGCATTGCGGCCCGAGCCCACGCTGCTGAGCCCCTCCTCGATGCTGCGCTTCACGCTGCGCGGCGTGATCCCGTGGGCCTTGTTGTGGGCCAACTGCTTCTGTCGGCGATAATCGGCGACGGCCAGGAACTTCTGGATGCTCTGCGTCCGGTTGTCGGCATACAGGATCACTCGGCCATTCAAATGTCGGGCGGCACGCCCGGCCGTCTGGATGAGGCTCGTCGTACTGCGCAAGTACCCTTCCTTGTCGGCATCGAGGATGGCCACCAACGACACCTCCGGGAGATCCAGGCCCTCCCGCAACAGGTTGATGCCGATGAGCACATCGCACTCGCCCTTCCGCAAGGCCCTCAGGATCTCGACCCGTTCGATGGCGTCGATCTCGCTGTGCAGATACCGCACGTTCACCCCGAGATCGCGGAGGTAGTCGGTCAACTCCTCGGCCGTCCGCTTGGTGAGCGTGGTCACCAGCACCCGTTCGCCGCGCTCGATGGTCACGCGCGCCTCGTGCAGCAGGTCGTCGATCTGACCCTTCAGGGGTTTGATTTCCACCACCGGATCGACCAACCCCGTGGGCCGCACGATCTGCTCGGCCACATTGCTCGGACCGGCCCAGCCCATCTCCAGCGGGCCCGGGGTGGCGCTGATGTGCACCGCCTGCCCCATGAGCGAGCGGAACTCGTCAAAATTGAGGGGCCGATTGTCGAGGGCGCTGGGCAGACGGAAGCCGTGCTCGACCAGCACCTTCTTGCGGGCCATGTCACCGGCGTACATGCCGCCCACCTGCGGCAGCGTCGCGTGCGACTCGTCGATCAGCAGCAGGTAGTCCTCCGGGAAGAAGTCCATGAGGGTCCCGGGCCGGGATCCCGGAGGCCGCCCGGAGATGTGCCGCGAGTAGTTCTCGATGCCCGAGCAAAATCCCAGCTCCTGCAACTGCTCGAGGTCGAACTCGCAGCGCATCTTGATCCGCTGGGCCTCGAGCAGCTTGCCGTCCTTCTCGAACTCGGCGATCCGCAGCCCCAGTTCTTCGCGGATGGAAAGAATGGCCGAGTTGATCTTCTCCTGGGGCGTGGCGAACTGCTTGCTCGGGAAGATGTTGATGGCCTGGAGCGATTCCAACGCATCACCGGTGAGCGGATCGAACCGCGTGAACCGTTCCAATTCCTCGCCAAAGAACTCGATGCGCAGGGCGTCTTCGGTATAGGCCGGGTGCAGCTCCACCACATCGCCGCGCACCCGGAACTTGCCGCGGGTGAGGTCGAAGTCGTTGCGGGAGTACTGGAGGTCGACCAACCGGGCCAGCAACTGCTCGCGGCTGAGCGACTGCCCGATGCGCAGCGGCACCACCATGCTCTCGTAATCGCGCCGATCTCCGATGCCGTAGATGCACGACACCGAGGCCACCACCAGCACATCACGGCGCGATAGCAGCGAGTTCATCGTCGAGAGCCGCAACCGCTCGATCTCCTCGTTCACGCTGCTGTCCTTCTCGATGAACGTGTCGGTGCGCGGGATGTAGGCCTCGGGTTGGTAGAAATCGAAGTAGCTGACGAAGTACTCGACCGCGTTGTCGGGGAAGAAACTCTTGAACTCGGCGTAGAGCTGGGCCGCGAGCGTCTTGTTGTGCGACAGCACCAGGGTCGGGCGGCCCAGTTGGGCCACCACGTTGGCCATGGTGAACGTCTTGCCCGACCCGGTCACCCCCAGCAGCACCTGATGCGGCTCACCCCGTTGCAGCCCGGCGACGAGCTTGGCGATGGCCGCCGGCTGATCCCCGGCCGGCGCGTAGTCGGATTTGAGCTGAAACTGGGTGTCAGGCACGTCCCCGAAAAGCTACCCCCGGAACCCGCTCGGCGAAAGTCTGGCGGACGGAGAATGCTCGCCATCCTGTTGTCTCAAACGTTTTGACACCCTCGGGGATTGGCTTGGCGGTGCAGGACGACGTCGTTGGCTCAACACGGGTGACACCGGCCAGGAGCATGGATCGAGGGATGGGCGGCCGAGCC
>JBEGWF010000033.1:0-11155 GCA_041177965.1 Verrucomicrobiota bacterium
GCGGGGCGCGGCCGATCCGGGCAGTGCCACTGCCCGGCCTCATGGCCCTGCGCGACCTCCGCGTCGATGCGGTGGGGTAGGCGTTCTTTCCGAAAACCGCTGCCCGACCCATCCTGCCCGACCCATCCTGCCCGACCCATCCCGCTCGACCCATCCCGCTCGACCCATCCCGCTCGACCTATCCCTGCCCGATTGCCCCGCTGTGCTGGAGTCGTTCGAGGTTCTTGGGCCGCCGATCCTCGCGCCTGATGATTCCCATGCCCGCCAACGGTGGGCGATGGAAGGCGTCGAGGTCGTGCTCTGGTTCCTGGGCTCGGGCTCGTGAGGCGCGGATCCATCCCCGGCCGTTGACTCCGGTGATCACATCAGGAGCGATGCCAGTCACCAGGCCCGAACCAACCGCCCCGGCGCCCTCGACACCGGGATTCGGATCGGGCGTTCAGGGTCGCGCGTCTCCGATTCGACACCTTCGTGCGGCATGCGGTCATCCGGCAGGTTCCCTCGTCCTGAGGGTTCAACGGTTGAGCTTGAGATGCGGTGCCGTGGAACACCGGTGTCCGGTGTCCACCACCTTTCGCTGGGCCGGAGAGGACGAGCGCTCCGCATGAGGGCGTGAGGTTCCAGGGCCTGATTCCCGCGGCTTCGGGCCATCCATTCATCCGCAGGTGTCAATGATGGTTCCGCATCCATCCCCGATCCCGGAGGTCGCCATTGCAAGGCGTCGGATGGGTCCGTTCGATGAACGCCTCATGCAGGAAATGGGCGGCCCATTCTCTGGCCGCGGCGAGGTCGAGTTCGTCACCTCCACGGAGTTCGTAGTGGACCCCTCCGCATTTCACCAAACGCCCCGTTCCGAAGCGGGCGATCGACTGTTCCCGCGACCCGGTTGAACACCATCGTTTCCATCGATTCATGCACGCAGCATGGTCGACAGGGTCAGACAATGACTGTCTGACCGTCCGGATCTTTTTCCGAAGTCCAGAATCGGCATTTGACTATGTCGGGAGCCGGTAGCTAAGGATGGGGACACCGCATTATGGCGAAACTCACGGTTCTGACGGAGGGATTCACCGACCGCAGCTTCGAGGTGAAGCCCGAGAAGACTACAGTCGGCAGACTGGAGGAGAACGCCGTCTGCATTCCCGAGGCCAGCGTGAGCAGTCATCACTGCGAGGTATGGCTCAAGGGAGACGATGTGGTGGTCAAGGATCTGGGCTCCACCAACGGGAGCTTCATCAACGAGCTGCAGCTGGCCGCCGACAAGGAGGCGACCCTGCGGCCCGGTCAGATCCTTCGTCTGGGTCAGGTGCAGTTGCGCTTCGAGACCGGCAAGAAGCAGACCGACGCCTCGCGGCAGACCGTCAAATTGGGCGACACCGGCGTGCCGGCCGCCGCCGGGGCGACCGCATTCTCCAAGAAGTCCAACAAGGCGACCAAGGTGTTCCTGGCGGTGGGTGGACTGCTGTTGCTGATCATCATCGGCGCACTGGTGTTCGCGTTCCTGAATCTCGGGTCCCCGAACCCCTGATCCGGTGAGGCCCCTTGCGGATTACGCGTCCGTCGACGGACCCGCGGCCCGCGTCGAGCCTCGCGGCGTTTGAAGGCGGTGCTTTACGCTGTATGCTCATGCCATGGGTGTTCATGAGCGACCAGGTTCCATCGGTCGGTTCGTCCGACTGATCGGGGCATTGGGGATGGCGACCGTGTGCGCTTCGGGTTCCCCGCCGTTTTCCCTGGATCCGCGCCTCGAGTCCGAGTTGTGGTGCTCCGAGCCCGATGTGGTCGATCCGGTGGGGCTCGCCTTCGACGCCGATGGCGTCGCCTTCGTGGCCGAATGTCGCGACTATCCCTACGGTGTCGGTCCCGCGGGTCGCGTGGGCAGCACGGTCCGCCGACTGGAGGACACCGATGGCGACCATCGTCCCGACCGCTCGACGGTGTTCGCTTCCGGACTGAGCTACGTCACCAGCGTTCTGCCCTGGCGCGATGGAGTCCTCGCGCTGGCGCCGCCGGAGATCGTCTACCTGCAGGACACCGATCGCGACGGACACTCGGACCGGCGCACGGTGATCGTCCAGGGGTTGGGTCTCGGCGTGAGCGATTCACTGGCCAACAGCCTGCGCTACCATCTCGACGGCTGGATCCACGTGGCCAATGGCGGCAATGGCGGTCGACTGACCTCCCCTCTGCGCGAGGGCCCTCCACTCGTGTTGGGCAATCACGATTTCGCCTTCCGACCCGACACCGGGGAGATGGTTCCGACGGCGGAGACCGGAGGGGGATTCGGCCTGGTCTTCGACAGTTGGGGTCGGGGGTTCACCACCTACAACATCAACCACATCCAGCACCGCTTCCTGCCGCTGTCACACGCCCGACGCCACCCGGGTTTCCCGGCGGTGCCGATCACCGGCGACATCTCCGACCATGGCGAGATGGCCCGGATCTTCCCGGTGGCAGAACCCGAGACGCGGCCGAACCATCCGGAGCAGGCCGGGCATTTCTCGGCGGCGGGGGGCATGGGGTGGTGCGATTCGCCGATCTTTCCCCGCGACCTGCAGGGCTCGGTGTTCGTCTGTGACGTGGTGGGGCACGTGGTCCACCGCGATGTGATCCGACCGGACGGTCCGGTGTTCCGGGCCTCACGGGCCTTCGAGGATTCGGACCGCGAATTCCTCGCCGGGAGCGATCCGGCGTTCCGGCCGGTCGGGCTCGAGACGGGGCCTGATGGAGCGCTCTATCTGCTCGACATGCAGCGCGACGTGATCGAGCACCCCGACTACATCCCGCAGAGGACGCGGGCATCGCTGGACCTGCGGGCCGGTCACGATCGCGGGCGCATCCACCGGATCATCCCCCGGGGCGGCGCGCCGCGCGGTTTCCCCAGGCTCTCTCGGATGACCCCTGACCAATGGGTCCGACATCTGGCCCATCCCAACCCCTGGGTCCGTCTGACGGCCCAGCGGTTGCTGCACGAGCGGCAGGCCTTCGAGACCGTGCCCGCCCTCCGCCGGATGGCGGCCGCGAAATCCTCGCCGGAAGGCCGTGTGCACGCGCTGGCCACGCTGCGGATCCTCGGGCGACTCCGGCCCGACGATCTCCTGTCACCGCTCGGTGATCCCCATCCCGGGCTCGTGGAGAACGCCCTTCGGTGGTCCGAGCCGTGGCTGGAGTCCGAGCCGCGCCTGCGGGCCCGCGCGATCGACTTGTCGTCCGACGCCCGTCCGCGGGTCCGGTTCCAGGCGGCCCAGGCGCTGGCCTTGGTTGCGACTCCCGAGTCGGTCGATGCCCTTGGTTCCCTGTATTGGCGTGACTCCACCAGCCCATGGACCCGGCGCGCGGTCCTCGGTTCCTTGCACCCGGGCGATGCGGGCCGGGTGCTGCGGCGAATGCCGGAGATCTTCCGCGGCACCATCCCTTCCGTCGCCGATCCGGGATCGGCGTTGGAGGATCTGGCGGAATCGATCGCGGTCCAGGCCCGGGCGTTTCCGGGCGACCTCGAGGGCGCGCTGGACCTGCTGGGGCGGTTGCCCCGCGGTTCGACCCTGCGGGGACCGTTGATGCAGGGCATCGAGTCCGGACTGGCTCGATCGGGCCAGGTGCCGTCGCTTCCGGAGGGGGCCCGAGCGGCGGTGGTCGCGCTGGCCGCCGATTCCGGAGCGACCGAATGGATCCCCGCCTTGCGCCTGATGCGCCGACTCGCGCTCCCGGCCGATGCCGGGGTCGATCGTGCGCTGGACGGGGGCTTTCTGGCGGCGACGAACCCCGCGCTCCCGGCAGCGGTCCGCCTGCCCGGTCTCCGGGCCATGGCATTCGCCGACGCCCCGTCGCAGAGGCTCGAGGCCTTGGCCCGGTTGCTCGGGGCCCTGGGTGAGGAAACGGCGATCCAGGCCGCCGCCCTCGATGTGCTGGAGCGCATCCAGCCCCCGCAACTCGGTGCTTGGCTCGTGGTCCGCTGGCCCGAATTGCCGCCGTCGCTGCGCGGTCGTGTCGGGCGTCTGTTGGCCGACCGACGCGCGTTCCACGAGGCCCTGCTGGGAGCCGTCGAGTCGGGAACGATCCGGGTGGGCGAATTGAATCTCGATCTGGAGCAGCGCCGCCGACTCCTGCGCGCCGGACCGCCGGAGATCCGTGCCCGTGCGGCGCGGTTCTGGAGCGACGAGGAGTATTCCAACCGCAGCAAGGTGGTCGATGAATGGCTGGCCCGCATGCCGTCGGCGGGAGACCCCGCGCGCGGTCGTGCCGTGTTCGAGACCTCGTGCTCCGGTTGTCACCGGGTCGGGAACCTCGGGATGCGGGTCGGTCCGGAGTTGGCAGGATCGGCCCATCGGAGCGTGGAGGATCTGCTGTCCAACATCCTCGATCCCAACATGGCCATGAACCCGGCCTTCGTGGCCTACCAGGCCGAGACGGTGGACGACGAGACCGTGACGGGCCTGCTCGAAGCCCAGCGTGCCGATTCGGTGATCCTGCGGCAGGCCGACGAGCGCCAGGTGGTGCTCCCTCGGTCGCGGATCCGTTCCCTGAGGTCCACCGGGGTCTCGTTGATGCCCGAAGGACTGGAGGTGGGACGATCTCCGCAGGAGCTTCGGGACCTCATCGCCTTCATCCGGGGCGAGGCCACCCATGCCCCGATGCCGGGAGGCGGCGGGCGATGAACCCCGCCTATCGGACGGCCCGGTTCCACTGCGTGATCCGGGAAAGCGCGATCCCGGCCACGGGCTTCGCCATCGTGACGGCCTGCAACCCGGGGGACCGCGTGCGATCCGACGACGCCAACCGTCGGGCCGACGACGGACTGGCCGCCGACGTGGACCGGTCGGGTTGGCGGCGATTCCGGGTCATCGGTGCCTCCCCGGACCTTCGGCATCAGGAGCCCGGTTGGGGGGTGGTCTCCGGATCCCTGGCCGAAGCGGTCGATCTGGGCCGCCGATGGGAGCAAATGGCGATCTTCTGGGTCGAGGGCGATACGCTGCGCCTCGTGGACTGCACCGACGCCGCCACCGAGGATCTGGGAAGTTGGTCGGCCCGGTCCCGCTTCGATGTGGAACCGGTGCCCTGGACCCTCCCCGTGGGATGACCCGAAGGGTCCTCCGGCACCCCGGGGTTCGGGACGCTGTTTCCCGTGGCGTGACGGCCGGCTCCGGGATTATCCTGCGACATCGTGATGAAATCCCTGCTCCCCTGCGCGTCCGGCCCCGTGCCCGGTTCCGCCGCCCAGAGCCCCTCGGCGACATCCCGCGCCGCGTTCACGTTGATCGAATTGCTCGTGGTGATCGCCATCATCGCGATCCTCGCGGGCATGCTGCTGCCCGCCCTGGCCAAGGCCAAGGCCAAGGCGCTGGGCATCAGTTGCATCAACAACCAGCGGCAGATGGGCATCGCCACGGCGATGTACACCCAGAACTACCAGAAGTACCCAGGCTGCATCAAAGTGCCCGAATTCTACTACCTCTGGCCGTTGCGGCTCTTCGGCGAGATGGGCACCAACCGAGCCTCGTTCTACTGCCCCGCCAATCCCAAGGACGCCCAGTGGGACACCAACGTGAACAAGACCTTCCCCCAGGGCATCAACCTCGTCCTGGCCTCGGGTTCCGGTTCCCGCTTCAGCTTCGGCTACAACGACTGGGGACTGCGGAACCCGACGCCCAGCATCAACGATCAACTGGGGCTCGGAGGCGACATCAACCCGCCGAGCCAACCGGAGATGCCCGAGAGCCGGGTGAAAGCCCCCTCCAACATGATCATGCTGGCCGACAGCCTGACCGACCGGTCCTGGGACGGGAACATCGACCCGAAGGAGAAGGACCAGTGGCCGGCCAAGCGGCACAATCTCCGTTGCAACATCATGTTCGCCGACGGTCATGCCGAATCGGCCCTGCGCCGCGAGGTCGTCAACCCCCAGAGCGCCACCTGGCGGGCCCGTTGGAACAACGACAATGAGCCGCATCCGGAGATCGGGAACTGGCCGGTGGATGACGGTCGTGGTCAGAACTGAGGCGCCCTCGGTGTCCGCATCGCCGCCGCAGGGTGGGCGCTCCGGCCGTCGGCCGGTGGCACCGCCGTCGTTGGCCGGGTTTCCATGGTTGACGGGGGGTGGACGGCCCCGGGGTTTCCCCTTTTCCGTTCCCCGCCCGCTTGGTTCCCTTGGCGGGATGTCAGGGGTGATCCAACGACTCCGGTATTGGGCCCCTCTGGTGCTCTGGATGGGCCTGATCTTCTGGGCCTCGGCCGATTCTTCGTCCGGTCCGAGGGGTTCCCGCATCCTGGGGCCGCTGCTCCGCTGGTGCTTGCCGGACGCCCCCGTGCAGCGGATCGACGAAATCATTTTCCTGATCCGCAAGGTGGCCCACGTCTCCGAGTACGCGGTCCTCGCCTGGCTGGCATGGCGGTTGTTCCTGGCGTTGGAGAGGGTCGCCGGTCCCCTGCGACCGGCCCGGGCCGCGGCTCTCGCCTGGGGGTTCTGCGTGGTCTATGCGATCTCGGACGAATGGCACCAGACCTTCGTGCCGACCCGTGTCGGCACCCCCTGGGATGTGCTGATCGACAGCGCGGGAGCCGCCCTCGGGTTGGCCCTGGCCGGTGTTTGGCGTTGGGCGCTTCCCTCCCGTCGAGCGGGGGATGCATCCCTTCCTAGACCCTGATCCGGATCCCGACCCGTCGGACGGCCTGTGGGCCTCGAAAGAAAGCCCTCAGGTTCCGGGGCAAACGGTTCGATGCAGAGAGGATCCATGCGACGCCCGCTGCTCATTCCTGCGCTTTGCGTCGCCGCCGGCATCGGGGCGGCCGAGGGGCTTCCGGACGATTTCGGAAGGGGGTCGCTGTTGGTGGCCTGCCTCGGACTGGCCCTGGCAGGGCTTTGGCGCCGCGGGTTCGGCGTGGGACTCTGCCTGGCCCTCTTCGGCGCGGGGGCGCTCACCCACCAGGCGACCCAATGGCCCTTGGACCCATACGACGTCCGCTGGCGCATCGATGGCCGCGGTGAACTCGGACGGATCCGGGGATTGCTCGCCGAGACCCCGTCGGTGCGGTTGACCGAACGCCGGGGGCAGTGGATGGAGCGCACGGTGGTCCGCCTCCGGGTGACCGGATGGCGGCCCGGCGAAGGGGAGTGGGAGCGCGCCTCGGGAGAGGTGCTGGTGAGCAGCCAGGGGGTTCCCGACGCGAGGTTCTTCCGGGGGCAATCGGTGGAGATCTCGGGCCTGGTCTCGGCTCCGCCCGGTCCGGCCGCGCCCGGTCTGTTCGATTACGCCACCTTCCTGCGCCGACAGGGCGTGGGTCTGCAGGTGCGCTGCGAGGCCCCCGGCGACTGGGCGTTGGGACCGGGGGCGACCGATGCCATCCCCTGGAGCGAGCGGTTCCTCGCCTGGGCCCGCCGACGCCTGTCGGAGGGACTGCCCGACGATGGCGCCACGCGATTGATCTGGGCGATGGCGCTGGGCTGGCGGACCGGCCTGTCCGGCGACGTCGACGACGGGTTCATGCGTTCGGGAACCCTCCATGTCTTCGCCATCAGCGGGCTCCACATCGCCCTGATCGCCGTGCTGCTGGTCCGGGTGTTCCGACTCCTGGGGTGGAGCCGCGCGGTGTGCGGCGGCCTGTCGTTGCCGTTGATCTGGTTCTATGTCGCCGCGACCGGTTGGCAGCCCTCGGCGGTCCGATCGGCCGTGATGACCTCGGTGGTGGTCGGCACCTGGATGCTGGAGCGCCCGGGCGACCTGCTCAACTCGCTGTCCCTGGCGGCCCTGATCGTGCTGCTTCTCGACCCCGGCCAACTCTTCCAGGCGGGTTTCCTCCTCTCCTTCCTCGTCGTGGCGGCGTTGGCGGTCTTTCCGGCCCCCTGGGAGGCCTGGTGGATGTCGCATCGGCCATGGCGGCCGGATCCGTTGCTGCCGCCCTCCCGATGGTCCGTCGGGCGGCGTGTCTGGGAGGCGGGCGAGAGGTTCCTGTGCCGGGGCGTCTGCACGGGGTTGGCCGCGTTGGTGGCCTCCTGGCCGGTGTCGGTGGAATGCTTCCACCTGGTCAGCCCCATCTCCGTCGCAGCCAACCTGGTGGTGGTCCCGTTGAGCAGCCTGGTGCTCACGGCGAACGTCCTCTCGCTGGCATCGCCTCTGGGCACCGGGTTGTGGAACGCCGCCGCCTGGACCGGCATGCATGGCATGATGGCCGCGAGCCGGGCTTGCGAATCGATTCCCGGGGGGTGGTGGTCGGCGGCCTCTCCCGGGGCCTGGGTGTGGATCCCGTACACGTTGCTGTGGGTCGTCGCGGCCACGGTCCGGCTCGACACCCGGCGTCGACGGTGTTCCTGGGGGGTGGCTGCAGGCCTGTGGTCGGCCCTGTTGCTGCCCGGACTCCGGCATCCCGGGGGGCCGTCGGTCGCCCTGACGGTGTTCCGTTCCGGCGAGGCGGTTTGGATCGATCGCGCGGGAAGCGCCGACGACCTGCTCCTCGACACCGGGGATGCGTCCACCGCCAAGGCCGTGGTGGTGCCCTGGCTGCGGTCGCAGGGGGTGGATCGGGTTCCGAACCTGGCCGTCTCGCACGGGGATGTCCGGCATCTGGGAGGGGTTCCGGTGGTGTTGACCAGCACCCCGCCGCACCGCCTCGTGGCCCCGGTGGGGCGGATGAGGTCCCCCTCGTTCCGTGCGCTCGAGGGCGGGGCCTCCACGGCCGGGATCCCCTTCCAGCGGGTGGGCGCGGGCGGGGCCATCGCCGGATTGCCGGTCCTCCATCCGGACGTCTCCGAGTCCCACGCGCGGGCCGATGACGGGGCTCTGGTCCTCCGGTTCGAGGCGGCGGGTTGGCGGATACTGCTGGCGCCCGACCTCGGTCCCGGAGGTCAGGCCGGCGTGATCCGGCGCGAGGGGGACCGGTTGGCGGCCGACGTGTTGATCACGGGCGTCCCGTCGTCGGGCGAGGCCGCGTCCGGGTCGTTCCTCGATCGGGTCCGCCCGCGATTGATCGTCATCGCGACCGGGGATCGGCCCGCCACCGAGCGCAGTCCTCCCGCGCTGAGACGTCGGCTCCGGGGCTTGGGGATTCCCACCGTGTGGACCGAGCGGGTCGGGTCCGTGCAACTGCGTTGCTGGGACGACCGGTTGGAGGTCCGAGACGCCCGAGGGAACCTGCGGATGCGGCTCGATCGTTCGGATCAGGGCAGGGCGATGGCCTGGTAACACCGCGTGGCGGCGGGCTGGGTGTCCGTCCAGACGGCCAGTCCGTCGGGACCTGCGGCCACCACCACCTCGCGGTCGGTCCAGATCGCCAGGTCATTGCTCGAGCGGATCCGGTAGCGCACCCCCGGCTCGCCCCAGATCCGGAGCTGCGGTCGGGCCTGGGCGTCGAGTCCGGCCAGTTCCACGAGCGGTGCCACCGCTTCGGGCGGATGGGCGACGATGCGGTAGTCGTCGAAGAGCATGTAGTTGTCGTTCCAGGTGCCCTTCGGGTTCGCGGCCCAGACGGCGTCGATGCTGGCCAGCGAAGCCCGTTGCGTCCCCGTGGTCAGGGGCAACTCGTGGGCCACCGTCGTGCCGTTGAGGGACGCCGTCCATCGGTTGCGCCCGAAACTCATGGAGATCTCCAACCGGTAGACCACGCCGTACTCGAACCGGAATCCCGTCGCGACGAAGCCCTTGCCGTCGTCGAGGGCGTAGTGGATCGACTGGTCGGGACCGTGGCAGTCGAGGGTGAACAACCGGTGGTCGTCCGGTGTGTAGGCGCTCCAGCGGAAGTCGTCGGCGACCGCCGGCGATGGTGTGTCGTCGCGCAGGCTGAAGGTCACCTCGAACACCACCACGGGTGCGGCGTTGGTGTCGGGGACGAGGCGGATCGGCCGGAACAGGTTGACGCTGACACCGGCGTTGGTGGGTCCCTGGTAGCCGAGATAGGCGTACTGACCGTTGAAGTCGGCCAGGGCCTGGGTGAGCAGCCCGTTGCCGCCGTGGCCCACCGATGTCCAGCCGTTCTGGCCGCGTCCGAGGGAGTCCACGAGGTCACGCTCGGGATCATATCCTTCGAAACGCTCGAACCCGGTCTCGAAGAGCACGCGTCCGGCGGCGGTCGATGCGTGGGCCCCGATCTGCGTCGCGACGGCGATCAGCATCGCCGCGAGCAGGGCGAGGAGTCGTTGCGGATTCATGCGGGAGGGGTCCTGTCCATTCCGGTGATCAACGCTCCGCAGGGCCCCGCTGGCCCGGTCGGCCCGAGGGTGCCGGTGCGGGGGCCGGTGCGGGATTCGGTGCCGGTGCGGGACGGGGCGCCGGTTGGAAGGACGGAGCGGGAACGGGTGTCGGCCTCGGCGAGGGATTGAAGGCCGGTGCCGGTGCGGCCGGCGGCGGGGTGAACCTCTGGGCCGGCGGGGCTGCCGGGGCCACCGGGATCGGTGCGGCCTGGATGGGGACCGGTTGCGGCGCCGGGCGGGTCTGGATGGCGGCGGAAGGCACTGAGATCGTGGGCCTCTGGACGACCGGTGCCGGTGCCTGCGCGGGCCGCACGGCTTCGAATCGGGAGACCGGCGGGGCGACCTGGACCGGCGTGGCCCGCGGGGTCGGCGTCGGGATCGACGCGGGCCGCGAGGACACGGCCGAATCGGGGATCGTCAGGGGACGGGAGACCGGCGGGGCGCTGGGGCCTGCCGGAGCGAGGGTCCGAGCCGGTTGGGTCGGGACGGTTACGTTCGGGATCGGTGCGGGTCGAGGGGCGGTCGCCGGACCGGGTCGGGTCGAAGGCACGGAGGGCGTGCCGGGCGAGGACGGTGTGGTGGGTGTGATCGGATTCTGCCGCGGACCGACACCGCCCGCTGCGGGGATGCCCACGGAGGCCGAGGGGGCGGGGCGGGGCACCGGCGCGATGCGCGATTCCGGTCCACGTGCGGGTTCGTCATCCGAGGTGGTTCGGGTCGCAGGGTCGATCGGGATCGAGACCGCCGGGAGAGAGCCCCCCGGTCGCGCCGTGGCCGGCACGGTCCGGGTGGATCGTTCCACGGGGGTCGCGGAGCGGATCGGCGCAGGTCGGGCGGGAGACGACGAGGGGACCAGACCCGCGGCCGGGACGTTCGACGGCCGATTGGGGTTCAGCGATCCGCCGCCCGAGGGGATCGCCATGGGCCGGGCGACCCCGGGGTTGATGCCGATGCGCTCGGAAGCGTCGCCCGATCCCC
>JBEGWF010000034.1:0-13333 GCA_041177965.1 Verrucomicrobiota bacterium
GCCCTTCATCGCCGCGAGCATCTGCCGGTCGAGGTAGTTGAGCAACGCGACCGGGGCGAGCAGGAACACGGTGAGCCAGGCCCAGCGGGGCAGGGCGTTCGGTGGGGGGGCGGTCATGGGAGGTCCAGCGGTTCGAGGGAACGCGGAGGATCAGACCGGAATGCGGCCGCCGGGCAATGGCGAATCGATGGGGCACACCCCGGGCCGGACAGCGTTCCTGTCAGCCGCACGGCGCCATCCCATCAGGAATCCCGGTATCCCTCCGGGCACCCTTGGTGTAGACCGGAGGACGAACGGAACCTGTCGGACCGAGGTCCCGCAGCGACACCCCGCCTGGCATGAACCCTTGGACGATCCCTTTCCCGGTGAGAGGCCTTCCGAACCCGAGTCGGACGCGGTGTCGCGCCTTCACGCTGATCGAGTTGCTGGTGGTCATCGCCATCATCGCGATCCTCGCCGGAATGCTTCTGCCCGCCTTGGGCAAGGCCAAGAACAAGGCCCTGCGGACCCAGTGCCTGAGCAACTACCGGCAGCTCAACCTGGCCTGGTTGCTCTACATCGACGACTTCAAGGACGAGTTGCCCCCCAACGAGACCGTGCTGACCGGCGGACGTGAGGGAGCCAATGCCACCGCGCGCACCTGGGTCACCGGCAACGCCTACACCGACACCAACGACGTCAACATCCGCAAGGGGCTGCTCTTTCCCTACAACCAGGCCCCGGGGATCTACCGGTGCCCGGCCGACCGGTCCACCGTCCGCGACGCCCGACGCATCCCGCGATCCCGCAGCGTCTCCATGAGCGCCTCGATGAACGACCAGCCCGACCCCGAGGACCTGACCTGCTGGCACAAGCTCTCGCAGATCGTGGTCCCGACCCCGGCCGAGGCCTTCGTCTTCCTCGATGAGCACGAGAACAGCATCGAGAACGCGCGCTTCGTGGTGACCCAGCCCGGGGAGTGGTTCTGGGTCGATTTCCCGTCGGTGCGCCATGCCGGGGCGGCGACGCTGAGTTTCGCCGACGGCCATGCCGAATCGTGGCGCTTCGTCTCGCCCGACACGATCCGCATCGGACGGATGCCGCCCTACATCCAGAGCCAGACCGTCCGCGCCAACGACCCGGATCTTCGCCGCTTCCACGCGGCGTCGCTCAAGGTGCCCCGTTGATCCGGGATGCCCTGGTGGTTTCCCGGGTTCGGTCCGGAGCGTCAGGGGCGCGGTGCGCGGAATTCTTCGGTTCCGGAACCCGGGATGGGATCGGGACCTCCGATCGGGGGACGAGGGAACGGTTTCGGGCCTGGACCGCCCATGCGCAACCGGGGCAACGGTGCCTCCCGAATGCCGTCGAGTTCGGACTTCACCTGTCGATGGCGCTCGCGGATCCAATCCTCAGGTCGAGTGTTGTCGAACATCGGTCCGGTACCCGGGCGGAATGCGGGTCCCTCTCCCAACCGATGACCGGCAGGGGCGCCCTCGATTCGGTCCGGGCCATGGCGTTCCCCCGATGGTGCCTGCGAGGGGTTCCCCGGGGGAAATCCCCCCCGCCCAATCCCTTCGCGAGGCCCCGCCGGGCGGACCCCGCGGGGTTCATCGGCGAGCGCCTCCGATCGGGCCTTGCGCAGGATCTCCAGGTCGACCAACAGGCTGGGGATCGAACAGGCGCCGGAGCCTTCGCCCAGCGATCGGACCAGTTCGCGGTAGCGTTCCCGCCATTCGGGTCGATCCAGAACGCGTTCGAGGAAGGCATTGGGAGGCGCCGCGGGACGCAGGATCGAGAAGGCGGCCTGCTCGATGGCCGTGCCGGCCATCGGATGACGCCCGAAGGCTTCGTTCAAATCCCAGGCGATGAAGCGCAACGAACCACCGGAAGGGTGGAACAGGTAGTAGTTGTGGCCGTTGCCCAGGAAGGAATCGTAGTTGGCCAACCACGCATGGACCGCGACGAAGCGCAGCAGGCCGTCGAGGTCGACCTCGCGATGCACGCTCTCGACGAAGGCCGGGTCGGGGGATTCGGCAAGATCCCGGAGAAGGCGCATGAATCGACGCGTGTCGGAGGGTCGGACGGTCGAGCGCGGCTCGTATCGGGCCTCGTGTGCCTCCCAGGTGGGCCCGAGGTATTCAAGCCCCCGAACCCGCTCCGGTTTGGTCAGGAGCCCGCGCCTGGTCCCGAAGTGTCGCTTGAGGAAATCGCCCTCGACCGGTTCCACCCCCGTGTAGAGTCCGAGGTATCGGCGCGGTTCGGCATCGCCCAGGCGCAACCAGACCCTCAGGCCCGTGGTCCTGGGAGCCGGCACACCCGCCTTGGCGAACGCCGACAGGGCCAGCGATTCGCGAAGTTGGGACGGATCGTTGGCGTTGTTGTTGAGGAAGAGTTCCTCGAGGCCGGCGAATCTCCTGCCGGGGACGTGGCGGTCGAAGTCGAGCTTGAACGGGCGTTTGAAAGTCCCGCGGGATCCATTGAAGGAACTGTTGCCCTTGAAGCGCACTCCGACGTTGGTGAACACCACCCCGGCCATCGTCACCCTGCCCGTGACCCATGGAAACTCGAACCCTGCCGGGGGGATTCCCCCGGGACGGCGGCGCGATGGGTCGGGCCTGCCGGGCGCCGGGGGTCCGTTGATCACCAGGGTCTCGGGAGTCCTTCCGTGGGAAACCTCGCCCCGCGACGGCTCCATCGCCTGCCAGTCGTCGGGCGTCAGTTCCACCTCCACCTCCCACACGCGGTCGATCCGAAGGAACTCCTCGGGCGACGCGGGGAGTTCCGCCCGCGCGGCCCACGCCGACAGGAGCCACCAAAGAAGTGCCCAAGGGCGATGGCGGTCGATGAAGCGGATCGCGGATTCCACGGGTCGGGAATCGCGACGATCTGACGGGCGGATGGGGAGCATCGGGGAAATGGCGGGCCCATGCGGCTCGCCGTGGTCTCATTCGAGACGGACCGAGGCGTGTTCCGACATGTAGCGCATGTCGAGGTTGCCCGGCGAGGGAACGACCAGGGGCATCGACTTGAACAGCACGGGCCGCACCGTGCGGGGATCCATCCACTTGTGGATCTCGGCGTGTCCGTCGGCGAAGCTCAAGGCCCCGGAGTTGCCATGATTGCTGGCCGGATAATCGATGATGTAGATCGATCCCGCCGCGGCCCCGTCGTTCATCGACACGGCGAAGTCGCCGTAGTTCACGCTGTCGGGATGCTCGTCGATGAAGACGTAGGCCTGCGACGCGCCCATCCGGTTCAGGTCGCTGCCCTTGCGGAAGACCACGTACTTGGCCTTGGTGATGAAGCTCAGCCAATCGTCCCGCGAGTTCATGGCCTGGCTCATCGACAGGCTCCGCACCCGGGAGATGCGCCGGCCGCCGATGGTCACGAAACTGCGGTCTCCCGGGCACCGGTAGATGCCCGGCGACTGCGTGTAGGGCGCGAGCTTCGCGTAGTTGGGGTTGGTCAGGTTGGCGAGGTTGGTGTTGTGGGGATTGCCCGCCGAATAATCGATGATGCCGCGCACCCAGCCCGCGCCGTCGGCGCTCAGTTCGTTCCACACCAGGTTGTCGGAGTGGTCGTCGGTGTACATCTGCCAGGCCAGCGTCAGTTGCTTCTGGTTGCTCAGGCACTGGATCGCCTGCGCCCGGGTCTTCGACTTGGCCAGGGCCGGCAGGAGCATCCCCGCGAGGATCGCGATGATGGCGATCACCACGAGCAGTTCGATGAGCGTGAAGGCCCGGGCCCGCCCGCCCTGCAGCAGTCGTGGTCGGGGGGAGGATCGCGGTGGGGCCTTGGGGGTCATGGTGGGAACGTTATCAACTCGCGCAGACCATTCAACCCTCCATGGCGGACGCCCGCGGGATCGGCGCCTTCGGCGGTTCCGTCGATCCCTCAGCTCCTCTCACAGCGGGAGCAACCGGAAGAAGAACAGGACACTGTGGACGATGAGGGATACCGAGCCGGTGGATATCCCCACCCAGGCATGGGCCTTGCCTTTGGCGAGGGGGTTGCGCCGGTGCCTTCCCAGGCCAAGGACACCCAGCACGACCGCCGGGAGGGCCAGCACCACGCCGATGACGGGGATCAGGCTGAAGATGCCGAGGTAATAGGCCCCCAGAGCCATGGGGTTCTTGTAGGGGATGACCGCACTGAGGGTGCTGGTGGATTCGTTGCCCGTGCCCGGCGGCGGGGGAACCGGTGGCGGTACGGTTCCGCCTCGGAGCACCACCCCGACCACCTGCGACAGCGGGATCCAGTCGGGACATCCCTCATGCCATGCCAGCGTCTGGTCGATCGACAGTCGACCGTCGGCCAACCGGGCGTTGATCTCCTCGAGCGACATCGGTTCCTGCCGCTGGCCAGCGATGGCGATGTGGATTTGCATCGGTCCTATTCCGGGGGTTCAGGGGCATCCGCACAAGACCAACCTATGCGTGGTTGGAAGAACTGCGGAGCCACCGCCGATCCGCGCACCGATCGTGGGTTTCCGGCAAAACCTGGGCGGCCCCGGGGTTTGCCAATCCGAGGTTTCCCGGGTTTGCTGCATCGCAGCCATGAATCCTCGTCGACCACTCCGATCCGAACGCCCACCGCAGCAGGAGGGGGGCTCCATGGCGTGGGGTGCACCCGTCTTGGATGGGATGTCAAAGAAGATCCTCGTCACGGCCTGTCTCTGCTCCGGGATCGCTTTGGCCATGGCCGCGACCGGCGCAGAGGTCTCGCCCTTCGAGGAGATGATCCGATCGACTCCCTGGAGGAGTCCCGCCGAGGCTCTGAAGGCCTTCGTGGTTCCCGAGGGCTTCGAAGTGCAGTTGGTGGCGGCCGAGCCCGACATCGGCAAGCCGGTCAGCATGGCCTTCGACGTCTCTGGCCGCCTCTGGGTGGCCGAGACCCGGGGCTATCCCATCGAGACCTCGGCCGACAAGGCTCCGGGCGACGTCGTCCGCATCCTGTCCGATTTCGGAGGCGATGGCCGGGCCCGGGGCAACCGGGTGTTCGCCGACGGTCTCAGCATGCCCGATGCGGTGGCGCCCTTCCGCGATGGCGCCGTCGTCTTCAGCATTCCCGACGTGGTCCGCCTCCGCGACACCGACGGCGACGGTCGAGCCGATCGGCGCGAGACCCTGTACGGCCCCTTCGGTGCGACCGATACCCACAATCTGGCCAACAACTTCCGCCGGGGCTTCGACGGATGGTTCTACGGAGGGCAGGGCGTGGGGAATCAGACGCGGGTCCGCGGGACCGACGGGCACTGGTTGGAGATGCGCGGATCGACCTTCCGGTTCCGCGGCGACGGTTCCCGCATCGAGAAGGTCGGAGACGGGCAGGCCAATGTCTTCGGCCTGTGCTTCGATCCGCTGGGGAATCTCTTCACCTCCGACTGCCATTCGATGCCCATCTATCAGGTCATCCATGGCGGTTTCTATCCCGTCTTCGGCAAGCCCCACGACGGCCTCGGATATGCACCGCAGATGCTCTGGCACAACCACGGTTCGACCGCGATCGCCGGACTGGCCCACTGCGACGAGCCGCTGTGGCCGGCGGAATTTCAGGGGGATTTCCTCTTGGGCAACGTGGTGACCAGTCGCGTGAACCGGGACCGGATCGAGGACCGGGGATCCACGCGCATCGCCCACGAGATGCCCGATCTCGTCGCCACCACCGATCCGTGGTTCCGACCCGTCGACGTCCAGTTCGGTCCGGATGGCGCGCTGTACATCGCCGACTTCTACAACCGGATCATCGCCCACGTGGAGGTGCCGCTGTCGCACCCGGGCCGGGATCGGACCAGCGGGCGGATCTGGAGGGTGGTTCGCAAGGGAAGCGATGGACGACCGATGCTTCGCCAACGGCAGGACTTCCGAAGCCTCGACGCGGCCGGCCGCTTGCGCCGTCTGGCCGATCCGAGTTTCGCCCACCGGTTGGCCGTGCTGAACCACTTCTGTGATCTCCCGGAGGCGGAGGCGGCGCCGTTCGTGGCCCCGTTGCGGGCCGCGCTGGCCGACCGGTCGGAGCCCGTGCCGTTGCGCGTGGGGGCGCTTTGGGTCCTCGAGCGCCGGGGGCTCCTGCAACCGGCCGAGTGGGCGGCGGCGGTCGAGGCCTCCGATCCGCTGCTGCGCCTGCACGCCCTGAGGGTGATGGTCGAACGCCCGGTCCTCTCGAAGCCCGAGCAGGCCCGGGTGGTGGGGGCGCTGGCCGATCCATCCGCGCCGGTGGTTCGTGCCGCGGCCGACGCGCTGGCCCGACACCCTGTCTTTGAAAACCTGGCGCCCCTGTTGGCGCTGCGGTCGCGTGTGCCCGACGAGGACACCCACCTGGTGTACCAGGTGCGGAAGGCGTTGCGCGACGCGCTGCTCGACGAGGCCGTGTTCCGGCGCTTCCGCGCCTCCTCGGGATCGGACGCCCGGACCCTGGCCATGGTGGCCGATGTGTGCCCCGCGATCCCGACGGCGGAATCGGGGGGATTCCTCCTCGAATTCCTGGGGCATCGGCGGCCCTCGGACCCGGGTTTCATCGATCGGCTGCGCCATGGCGCCCGCTACGCCAAGATCTCCGAACTCGAGACCCGGGTGGCCGCCCTGCGCGGCGATGCGACGCTCGACCGCGAGGTGCAGCGGGCGCTGTTCCTCGCGGTGGAGCAGGGGATGGCTGAACGCGGCCAGCCGTCCGGTCCGCTCCTGGGGCCCTGGGCAGCCGACCTCGTCCCGGTCTTCCTGGGAGACGAGGTTGGTGCCCCCCAGGCTCCCCCGACCGAGGCCCAGGCGCTCTTCGCGATCGAGCGGGCGGTGCGACTGGGGCTTCGCGAACGGCGCCCGGCCCTGCGCCGTCTTGCGGCGTCGGCCGACGGTCCCGCTTCGGTGCGTACGTCGGCCGTCCGAGCCCTGCTCGATTGGGGGGATCCCGGTGCCGAGCCTCTCGCCGAGTCCTGCCTCGGGGCGCCGGCCTTGTCGCGGGATCAACGGGCCACCGTCGCACAGGCGGTGGTGCGATCCGGGTCCCGGACCGGGGTGCCTCTGCTGCTCCGGGTGCTGCGCGAGGCTCCGTTCGGTTCGGCGGTCACGATCGCCACCGCCCTCTGCGGATCGGTAGAAGGCGCCGAGGCTCTGATGGAGGCCCTCCGCGCGGGACGGGCTCCCGCGGCGCTGCTGTCGGAGCGAGCGGTCCGGGAGCGCCTGATCGCGGTGCTGCCGAACGCCCAGGACCGGATTCCCCGGGAAAGCGGACCCGACCCAGAGGCCGGGCTACGTCTGCAGTCGGTGGCTGAACATCAGGCGGCATTCCTCAAGTCGAGCCCCGACGCCCAGGCCGGGGGCCGGGTGTTCGAGATCCACTGCCGTCCCTGTCATTCTCTGGGAGGCGCCGGGGGTCAGGTGGGGCCGCAGCTCGATGGCGTGGGCCACCGGGGCTTGGAGCGCCTGTGCGAGGACATCCTCGACCCCAATCGCAACGTGGACCGGATCTTCCGCCAGAGCCAGGTGACGCTGAAGGCGGGCGAATCGTTCAGCGGCCTCTTCCGACGCGACGAAGGACAGCAGCGGATCTTCGTCGATGCCGGCGGTCGGGAGCAGGCGTTGTCCAAGTCCGACATCGTCGAGGTCCGCGAATCCGACACCTCCCTGATGCCCGACAACTTCGCGGAATCGTTGGCCCCGGCCGATTTCAACCACCTCCTGGCCTTCCTCCTGGGCCAACGGCAGAAGACCTCCCGGTGATCGTCCCCGGGATCGCCGGAGTCCTTCCCGGGCCTTCTGCGCATACCGGGAAACCGGGCCCCGGCAAAACCGGCGCTTGACCCCCTGGGGCCCCGGGCATAACCGGAGAGGATGACTCCCCGCCAATCGCGCCGAGCGTTCATGAAGGCCACCGGCCTCGCCGCGGCGACCGCCCCCCTGGGTCCCGGCCTCGCGGTCGCGGCCCCGGCGGTGCTTCGCTCCCGTACCGCCCGGCCCGTGGTCGTCGCCTCGGCCAACGGCAATTTCCACAAGAACGGCGGATCGAAGACCTGCGTGGAACTGGCCTTCGAGCGCCTCACCGGCGGGACCGACATCCTGGAGGCATTGATCGCCGGGGTGAACCTGGTGGAACTCGATCCGGAGGACACCAGCGTGGGCTACGGCGGCCTTCCGAATGCCGACGGGGTCGTGCAGTTGGATGCCTGCTGCATGCACGGGCCGAAGAAGCGCGCCGGCGGGGTCGCCGCACTCGAGGGGGTGCGGACGCCTTCGCTCGTGGCCCATGCCGTGATGGAGCACACCGACCACCACCTGCTCGTGGGCCGGGGAGCCCAGGAGTTCGCGCGCAACATGGGCTTCACCATCGAGGCCGACCTGAACACCGAACGCTCGCGCAAGGCCTGGCTGGAGTGGAAGCGTCAGACCGATCCGAAGCACTACCTGCGGCCCGAGGACCGGAAGACCTCGGCGCAGGTCGATCACCAGCGGATCCTGCGCCGGCTCATCGCCGACGGGGTCATTCCGGCCCGCCACTACTGGGGGACGATCCACTGCAACGGCGTCAACGCGGCCGGAGACCTGGCGGGCGTCACGACCACGAGCGGCCTCGCCTGGAAAATCCCCGGGCGGGTCGGTGATTCCCCCATCCTGGGGGCCGGGCTGTATGTCGATGGCACCATCGGTGCGGCGGGATCGACCGGGCGCGGCGAGGCCAATCTCTTCAACCTCTCTTCGCACCTCATCGTCGAATCGATGCGCCAGGGGAAGCACCCCAAGGACGCCTGCATGGAGGCCCTGCGCCGGATCCGGGCCAACACCATCGAGCGTCGCCTCCGCAAGCCCAACGGGGATCCGAATTTCAACATCACCTTCTACGCCATCAACGCCAAGGGTGAGCACGCCGGCGTGGCGATGTACGCCGAAGACGACAACGAGCGTGGCTGGGCCGGCCAGACCGACGGCCGCCGGGTGCGCTACGCCCTCTGCACCCGGGATGGCCCCGCGACCCTCCCCTGCGAGGGGCTGATCTCCGGCGCCCTGCAGGACAACGCCTGAGCAACCAAGGAATACGGGGGTGGTCAGGCTTGCGCGGGCCTTTCCCGATTCGCTCTAGTGGGGGCATGAAGTTCCGCTCCCGTTCGCGTTGCCTCCATACCATCGGCCTGATGGCCGCGCTCTGGAGCATCGTGTCGTCGCCGCTCCATGCCGACTCCTGGCCGCAATGGCTGGGGCCGCAGCGGGACGGCGTGTGGCGGGAGAAGGGCATCCTCGAGAAGTTTCCCGAAGGAGGACCGAAGCGGATCTGGCGGGTCGACCTCGGAGCGGGTTATTCGGGTCCGGCGGTCGCGGGTGGCCGGGTGTTCGTCATGGATCGGCAGGTGCCCGCCGAGATCCCCAAACCGAAGAGCGTGTTCGAGGCGTCGCAGATTCCTGGCAACGAGCGGGTGCTGTGCTTCAACGAAGCCGACGGGAAGCTGCTCTGGCAGCACGCCTACGACTGTCCCTACAACGTCAGCTACGCGGCCGGTCCGCGCACCACACCGCTGGTGGCGGGTGGACGGGTCTTCACCCTCGGCACCATGGGCGACCTCAAGTGCCTCGATGCGGCGACGGGTCGCGTGGTATGGGAGCGGGATTTCAAGAAGGACTTCGGCCTCAAGGTGCCTCATTGGGGGGTCTCGGCGCATCCGCTGCTCGATGGGCGTCGCCTCATCTGTCTGGTGGGTGGTGAAGGCAGCGTGGCGGTCGCCTTCGACAAGGACACCGGGAGGGAACTCTGGCGCGCGCTCTCGGCCAAGGAGCCCGGCTACTGTCCGCCGACGATCTGTGAACTCGGCGGCCGCCGGCAGCTCATCCTCTGGCATGCCGAGGCGGTGAACGGATTGGATCCGGCGACGGGCCGGGTGCTGTGGGTGGAGCCCTGGAAGCTGAACTACGGCATGGCCATCGCAACGCCGCGGCCACTGGGCGATCGGCTCTTCCTGAGCTGCTTCTACAACGGATCGCTGATGCTGCGTTTCCAGCCCGGAAAGGACGCCCCAACGGTCGCATGGCGCACGGCCAAGATGAGCGAACGCGACACGACCCACCTGAATTGCACGATGAACACGCCGGTCATCGATGGCGGCCACATCTATGGCGCCTGCAGTTACGGGCAGTACCGCTGCCTACGGGCCGACACCGGCGAGCGCCTGTGGGAGACCTTCGCACCGACCAGCGGCAAGTCGGAACGCTGGGGCAACGCCTTCACGGTGAAGCAGGGCAAACGCTTCTTCATCCTCAGCGAACGTGGCGAACTGATCATCGCTAAGCTCTCTCCGCTGGGATACGAGGAGATCAGCCGCGCTCCGCTGTTGGAACCCGACAATCGTGATCCGGGCCGCCCGGTCGTGTGGTCGCACCCCGCCTTCGCCAACCGGCGCATCTATGCCCGCAACGACCACGGGTTGATGTGCGTAGACCTGGCCGAGAAATGAGGCCATGTCTCGGCCACCTGCCGCATCCACGCGAGTTGCATGGACCACACCCTGGATGAACGAACCCGGAGGGTGGTGTGCGGTAGTCCATCCAAACCTCGGCGATTCACCGAGTATTGGACGTTCGTGAAGCACGCCGACGCCCCGGGATGCACCGACCTGGCGCAGTGCCCCAGTTGCGGCGCGGCGATCTCGGTGTCGCAGGCCGGCGTCTGCGAGTATTGCCAGACCAAGGTGACGCTGGGCCGCTTCGACTGGGTGGTCTCGCGCATCGAGCAGGACGAGGAGATCGTCCCCGACTGAGCGCGAAGGCTGTGCGTGTCGTCATCGGTTCCGGCGACGATGGTGGCGAGTTGCTGAAGGTGTCGGGCGGGTCGGCGCAACGCGTGTGGAAGAACCGGAACCTGTCGACGTTCACGGGAACCGCCGTGTCGTTGAACGGAATGCTCTATGGGCACGAGACGGCCGGGTACAAGACGGCGAATCAGGAATTGCGCTGCGTGGACCTGGAAACCGGGACGGTGAAGTGGGGCGAGAAGGGCTTCGGCCAGGGATCGATCATCGCGGCGGGCGATCGTCTGATCGTGTTGAGCGACCAGGGCGAATTGAGCGTCGTGCGCGCCAATCCGGCGAAGTTCGAGTTGCTGGCCCGCTACCAGGTGATCGGTGGCAAATGTTGGACGGCACCCGTACTGGCGCAGGGGCGACTGTATGTCCGCAACGCCAAGGGTGAACTGGTGTGCCTCGACCTTCGACCGAAGGCGTAGTTGCCGATTCAACGGCAGGTTCCGCGATTCAGGAATCGAGACGCACCTATGGGGCCTTTGTCTGACAAACGGGCGAAACCCATGGATGCCCACCGAGGGGCTTGTCAGCACCCCAAAGCCGACTCCCCTGGGTCGGAACGTGCGCATGCGTTTGCCTGAGGTCCTCCCTGCGCATTCCCGCCGGTCCAACATGGCGAAACCCTCGCTCATGGTGCTTCGAAGTGGTCCTCACCGACCCGGTGGTGTCGTCTCACGCCACGTGGCGTGGCGTTGCAGCCAGAGCACATCGGGGTCGTTCGGTGCGTCGAAATCATCGCGGGGGACCCATGGCGCTCCCAAGGTTCCCCAGCGGTGGGTTTCAACGTGGCCATCCCCGAAGACGACGTTGCCCGAGCGGTTGTGCAGGTGCCCGGGCTTGTCCCGAACCTTCCACTGAGACGGTTGGGATTCCTTGAAGTCCCACTGCAGCGAGAAGGCTCCGTCATTGATGGTCTCGGGCCGTTCCTCGAGGAAGGTCAGGGCCTCGGTCGGTGAGAGTTGGACCAGATCGGAGAAGCGGCGGTAGGTCTGCGCGGCCGGAGTCTGGATGCTGGAGCCCATGAAGGCGTTGAGCGAGACGGTGCGGACCCGGGGCATCGTGAATCGCCCCAGGGTGACCTCGCGGGCCGACGGGCACTTCCACAAGGCGGTGTTCTGGACATACGGTGCCAACAGGCTCTGCTTGAGGAAGAGGGTGTTGGTGCAATCGGGCCCGGGCATCCCGAGCCATCCCTGCACCCAGGTTTCGCCCAGCGGGATGTTCTCGCCGTCGAGATTGGGCGGCATGAAATCGGCGTGATCTTGGGCGTACAGGGTGCCGGCCAGCCCGAACTGCCGGAGCTGCGACACGCACTGGGTGGTGGCGGCCCGTCGCTTGGCCCCGGCCAGTGCCGGCAGAAGCATCCCTGCCAGGATGGCGATGATGGCGATGACCACCAGGAGTTCGATGAGGGTGAAACCAGACGCCGGTTCCGCAGGGCGTCGACTGCCAGGATCATCGGACCGGCCACTGCCAGAATCGCGGAGCCTGCTTTGGAATCTGAGTCTCATGGATCAGGTGTGCTGTATCGTGAGAGATGCGGTGCATACCGATCCGCTTCCGCATCTCGGTCACCGTTGAGGTGCCGTCGCCAGCGGTGGCATTCTCATCAACGCTGATGATCGCCGAGGTGCAGTGGGGCGATTTCAACTGCACTCATTCCTGATACGCGGGGAGGGCTGAGGTTCTTTCAAAGAATCTCAGCCACCTGAAACTACTTCGATGAATGCGGTGGTGGCCTGTTTGCCACCGCCTTGCGGTCGGCTGCCAAGTTCCATCGCCACTGCTGGCCATTTGCATCGGTGGTGATGACGGCCGAGTCCTGGTCGGCAAACACGGCGGACTGGAGACGGTCGGCATGGGTCAGCGGGATGGTCAGGGGCTCGCCACTGGAGGCATCCCAAACCACCGCCGACCCATCGTCGCTGGCCGTGACCACCCACGGGTGAGCTTCCGCAAATCGGGTGGATCGGACCTTGTCCCGATGCCTGAGTCGTGGGCCCAGAGGTTGGCCGGTGCGTGCATCCCAGATCCCGGCCGAGAAGTCCTCGCTGGATGTGGCGATGCGAGATCCATCCGCGCTGAACGTGGCGTCCAGGACTCCATCATCGTGGAACAGAGGCGGTACGACGGGCTTGCCCGATGGCACATCCCACAGGCGGGCACTCCGTCTTTCCAGCGTCTTGTCCGCCGTGGCGGCCACCAGCCTTGTGCCATCCGGGCTGAACTCCACATGGACAACCGGTGCCTCGTGTTCGAGCACCCTCCGTTCGGAGCCCCGCAGACCCATGAGGTGGATCTGGTTTTCGCAAACAATGGCAAGCGTGGCGTTGTCCGGACTGACCGCGACTCGGGTGATGTCTATCGGAAAGGCCAGCGCCCGTGTCGAGGCCGACTCCGTGTTGGAGATCACCAGGTTGGTTCCACGGGCTTGGACCTGGAGCGATCCCGCCTGGCACCGGAGGGGCAGGGGTTCGACGGGGACAGGCGCAGTACCCCAAGGCACGGCCGCAAGTCGCGGTTTCAAGTCCCAGACGATGACTTTCCCGTCGATGTCGGCCGTGAGGATGTGGTTTG
>JBEGWF010000035.1:0-2535 GCA_041177965.1 Verrucomicrobiota bacterium
TGTGCGCTGCCCCGCCCCGTTTCCTTGTTGATCTTGACCTTGGATGCGTGGAGTATCCAGTCCTGGTTGCCCGTGGGGCAGGTCGTGTAGCTGAAGTTCTCGTACCGCGACAGGGTGTTGCTGTCGATATTGGTCAGCCGGGAGGTTCCTCGCCCCGGTATGGCGGGCAGAATGAACTGGCTGTTGCGGAACACGCCGCGATCCGCTTCGCCATCCATGAAGCCGGAGTCACTGGACAGGATGAATCCCTTGTCCTGATAGGTGACGTTGCCATGCACGTTCACGGCGTTGGTCTTGAGGTTGCGGGTGATGTAATCGCCCCAGAGCTTCTGATCCGCCTTGACCATCTCGGCTGAGCCGGTGAAATTGGTCACCTCATTATCGACCAGCTCGAAATAGTCGGAATCAATGTCGATGGGCGCCTTGCTGCGTGCCAACTTTTCCTCGGGCGTCAAAATGAACTCGGCCAGGGGAGGCGGCGGTTTTTTGCCCACCTTGGGTGCGCAACTGCGTTGCCAGGGACTCACGGGCATGCGCCCCAACATATTCTCGAAGCGATCCTCGTCCTCTCGCGTGATGGTGTTGGATTCCGCCCAGTTTTCCGTGGGTTCGCCCTCTTCACTGACGACATGCGCCAGGCCGCGCGGGTCTCGACCACTCAGCGAGCAGACCCAATTCCGGTCGGGGCCTTCGTCGAGGTTGGGAGTGCAGTTCCAGCCGGCGACCTTTGCCTTTTCGGGATCCCCTTTCGGTTCTGGCGGTTGGAAGGGCGCCTTGCTGTTCAAGAGTCGCGGCTGATCCTCGGGTCCCGATACCTCAGTCATGTCGCTGGCCGCGGGTTGCGGATCGGAGGGATCCTCGCCCAGCTCAACCTCTCTTCCCGTGGCGGATGTCGCCCCTGTTAACGGCGTTTTCGAACCGCACACCCAGTTGCCGCTTCGACCATCCCGAGCGCAGTCCCAGTCATTCGCCGCACCCAGGGACAGAGAAGGAGAAACGCTGAAATAAACGGCCATCAGCGAATATCCGAGCCAATAACCGGCAGGATGGGGCATGGGGCGTTTATCCGAGGGCGGGCGTCTGGAAACCGGCATGCACCTTTCGTGAGTGGGTTGGTGAGGCGATCATGGGCGCGGGGCCGGTGAAGGCATGGTCGTCGGAAAGCGGTCTTTTATGTTGAAATATCCGATTTCGACTGTTCATTTTACCGAAAGCCATCACTTCGGTAAGTGTTTTCTTCATCCTTTTTCAACGTGTGATATGGATTCCACGGATACTCGTTACCAACAATTGCTGGATTGGCTGCGGACCGATTTGGGCCGACCGGTCGAATCGATCGCTCCCGCTTCTTCCGATGCCAGTTTCAGGCGTTACTTCCGGATTCATTCCGAGGGCCAGTCTCACATTGTCATGGACGCTCCGCCTCCCAAGGAGAATGTCAGACCTTTTGTTGCCGTGGCCGAGTTGCTTCGCGAGGCTGGCGTTCGGACGCCCGAGGTTCACGCGGTGGATGCCGACCGGGGGTTCGTGCTCTTGGGCGATTTCGGTAATCGCAATTACCTCGATGAGCTGGATGATGATACTGCCGAATCGCTCTATGGCGATGCGATGGCTTCCCTGCTGGCTTTGCAGCAGGGTGTCGCGGCGGATTCGGTGGACTTGCCGTCCTATGACGAGCGTTTGTTGCGAACGGAGCTGGGGATATTTCGGGAATGGTTTCTGGAGCAGTGGCTTGGGTTGGCGTTGTCGGCCGAGGAGTCTGCGACGATCGATCAAGCCTGGACGGCGCTGGTCGGTTCTGCCCTGGAGCAGCCCCGTGTCTGTGTGCATCGTGACTATCACTCACGCAATCTCATGGTGACCGATGAGGCCAATCCGGGCGTGCTGGACTTTCAGGATGCGGTGGTGGGGCCGATAACCTACGATCTGGCCTCCCTGCTCAGGGACTGTTACATCGCCTGGCCGATGGATCGGGTCTACGCTTGGATGGAGTCTTACCAGACGGCATTGCTGGCGGCGAAATTGCTGGAAGAATCCGATGCCGAGCGTTTTCGCCGCTGGTTTGACCTTATGGGTATGCAGCGCCACCTCAAGGCCGTCGGTATCTTTTCCCGACTGAACATTCGTGACGGCAAGCCGGGTTATCTGAAGGATATTCCGCGAACACTGGGGTATGTCACCGAGGTGGGCCGGAATTATCCGGAACTGGCTGGTTTCATGGAGTTTCTCGACCACCGCGTGATGCCGCAACTATCCGGGGAGGCGCTGTCATGAAAGCCATGATTCTGGCTGCAGGCCGGGGTGAGCGCATGCGGCCACTGACCGATCACACACCCAAGCCCTTGCTGCAGGCGGGTGGTCGGCCGTTGATCGAGCATTTGGTCGTAGCCCTCGTCGAGGGTGGTATCACCGAAATGGTCGTCAATACCGCGCATCTGGGTGAGCAGGTGGAAGCCGTGTTGGGCGATGGTTCGCGCCTGGGTGCTCGCCTGCACTTTTCACCCGAGGGCGAGGCGCTCGAAACGGGCGGCGGTA
>JBEGWF010000036.1:0-3261 GCA_041177965.1 Verrucomicrobiota bacterium
GAAAGAGCAACCCCTTGCGGATATTGACGTCGTTGGTGTCGGTGTAGGCGTTGCCGGTGACCCAGGTGCGTGCGGTGGCGTTGGCTCCCTCACGTCCGCCGGTCAGCACGGTCTCGTTGGGGGGCAACTCGTCCTTGAAGTCGTCGATGTAGAGCAACCAGGCCAGGTTGAGCTGCCGGTAGTTGCTCAGGCACTGGGTTCGCAGGGCCTTGTTCTTGGCCTTGCCCAAGGCGGGCAGAAGCATGCCGGCGAGGATCGCGATGATGGCGATGACCACCAGCAACTCGATCAGCGTGAAGGCGCGACACCGCGTCCGACTCGGGGTCGGGAGGCCTCTCACCGGGAAATTTCTCACCGGGAAAGGGATCGTCCAAGGGTTCATGCCAGGCGGGGTGTCGCTGCTGGACCTCGGTCCGACAGGTTCCGTTCGTCCTCCGGTCTACACCAAGGGTGCCCGGAGGGATACCGGGATTCCTGATGGGATGGCGCCATGCGGATGACAGGAACGCTTGCGGCCCGGGGCATGCCCCATCGATTCGCCATTGCCCCGCGGCCGCATTCCGGTCTGATCCTCCGCGTTCCCTCGAACCGCTGGACCGCCCATGACCGCCCCCCCACCGAACGCCCTGCCCCGCTGGGCCTGGCTCACCGTGTTCCTGCTCGCCCCGGTCGCGTTGCTCAACTACCTCGACCGGCAGATGCTCGCGGCGATGAAGGGCTCGGTGATGGCCGACCTCCCGGACATCGGCACCGAGGCCCACTGGGGGCGGATGCTCGGTCAGTTCAAGTGGGTCTACGCATTCCTGAGCCCCGTGGGCGGCTGGATCGCCGACCGTTTCGGCCGGCGCATCACCATCTGCGGAAGCCTCTTCGCCTGGTCGGCCGTGACCTGGTGGACCGGACAGGTCCGCTCCTATGACGAACTCCTCACCGCCCGCTCCCTGATGGGTATCAGCGAGGCCTTCTACATCCCGGCGGCCCTGGCGCTGATCGCCGATTACCACACGGGCGCCACGCGGTCCCGCGCGGTCGGCATCCATCAGATGGGCATCTATTGCGGGGTGATCCTGGGAGGCTTCACCGGGTACGCCGCCGAGATGCCGGGGCTCGGATGGCGCGGAACCTTCGGCTGGAGCGGCATGCTCGGCATGGTGCTGGCCCTGCCGCTGCTCCTGCTGTTGCGGGATCGGCCCCGCGCCGGGACGGATCGACCCGCGGACTCGGCGGGCCTCGGGACCGTGCGGGCCCTTCTCGGCAACCGATCGTTCCTGCTCCTGGTGCTGTACTTCACGCTGCCCGCGCTGGCCGGATGGGTGGTGCGCGACTGGATGCCGGCCATCCTCCGGTCCGAGTTCAAGATCGGCCAGGGCAAGGCCGGGGTCTCGGCGACGCTCTATTGGCAATCGGCCGCCATCGTGGGGGCCTTCCTCGGAGGATGGCTGGCCGACCGCCGGATGCGGGAGACGCCGCGCGGACGCATCCACATCAGCGCCCTCGGCATGCTCATGATCATCCCGGCGATGTTCGGCGTGGGATTTTCGCCGCAGACGGGCCAACTGTGGGTGGCCATCGGGTTCCTCATGCTTTTCGGACTCGGTTGGGGATTCTTCGATGCCAACAACATGCCCATCCTCTGTCAGGTGGCTCCGCCGGAGCAGCGGGCCACCGGGTACGGGCTGATGAACCTCGTGAGCATCAGCTGCGGAGGGCTGGCCGACTGGGGCTTCGGACTGATGCGCGACCGTGGGTTGCCCCTGGCGGGGATCTTCAGCGTGTTCGCCTCGGCGGCGGTGGTGTCGGTGGTGCTGGTCTGGAGGATCCGTCCGACCCCGACCGATCCCTCGTCGGCCTGAATGGCGTCGGGCGCCCGGTCTTCCCGAGCGCCGCATTGACGGATCGCCGGCGCCTGACCGAGCGTTGGCGCATGTCCCTCCCTCTCGTTTCCCGGGTCGCCCGCGGGGTACTCGCGGCCACGATCGGCTGCCTCCTGATGTCGTCGGTCTCCGCCGATTGGCCCCAATGGCGCGGACCGACGCGGACGGGGAGACCCGCCGCGCAGGAACCGGCCTTGAAGGGGCTTCCCGCCTCGCCCCGGGTCCTCTGGTCGGTCGCTGCCGGCGCGGGATACGCCTCCCCTGTCGTGGCCGGGGATCGGGTGTTCGCGGCCGAGGCCCAGGATGGCAAGGAGGTGATCCGGGCGCTGGATGCCGCTTCGGGCGCCGAGCGCTGGAAGACGATCGTGGACGACACCTTCACCGACTCGCAGGGCCCGGCCGCCCCGCGCTGCACCCCCGTGGTGTCCGGGGCCAGGGTCTTCGCGCAATCCTGCAGGGGTCGGTTGGTCTGCCTGTCGGCCGCGGACGGCAAGGAACTGTGGTCGGTGGACTACACGAAGGATTTCGGTGCGGTGTTCGTCGGCGAGAAGGGCAACAGCCAGGGGGCCATGCGCCATGGCAACAACGGCTCGCCCTGGGTGGAGGCGGGTTGGCTGTGGGCCTCGGCAGGATCCACCAACGGTGCGGGCATGGTGGCGCTGGACCCGCAGAGCGGCAGGGTTCGCTGGAAATCGGGCCACGAGGTGGCCGCCTACGCCGCGCCGATGGTGGGCACCGTCTCGGGCCTGCGCCAGGTCGTGAACTTCATGGCCGATGCGGTGGTCGGCTTCGAGGCCGAGACCGGGCGGATGCTGTGGCGACACCCGCTCAAGACCGCCTTCTCGCGCCACGTGATGACCCCCATCCTTCTGAAGGATCGGGTGATCGTGGGATCCCATCAGACCGGCCTCCTTTGCCTGAAGATCGCGGGCGACGGGGACCGGTGGACGGTGTCCGAGGTGTGGAACTCCAAGGAAGCCGCCCCCAACTTCTCCTGCCCGGTCGTGGTGGGCGACCGCCTGGTGGGATTGGGACCCGATCGGCAGGTGGCCTGCGTGGGTCTCGACGACGGCAAGGTCCGGTGGACGCAGTCGGGGTGGGTCTCGAGTGCCGCCGACAAGGCACATGCGGGGTTCATCGCCGTCGGAGACTTCCGGGTGCTCATGCTGACCGACGCGGGCGAACTCATCCTGTTCGACGCCGGCGGTGAAGCAGCCCGCGAACTCGGTCGGGCGCAGGTGGCCGGGGTGAACTGGTGCAACCCGGCACTGTCCGGTGGGCGTCTCTACCTCCGCGACGGACTTCGCAATGCCGGACGCTGGATGTGCGTGGACCTGGGTCGATGACCCGGTTCCCCGGACTTCCCGTCCGTGACAACGCCTTGCAG
>JBEGWF010000037.1:0-15259 GCA_041177965.1 Verrucomicrobiota bacterium
GGCAACACCACCGACCAATCCATCACCGTGACGGTGAGCGATGTGGATGAGGTGGCTCCGGTCATCTCTGGGCCCGTCGTGCCGATGGTGATCGAGAACGCCATCACCGTGGCGGCGTACGCGGCCAATGAGCCGGTGACGTGGAGTCTGTCCGGCGGAGCCGATGCGGCCCGGTTTGCGGTGAATGGAGGAGTCCTGAGCTTCGCGCCGCCGCCCGACTTCGAAGTGCCGAACGACAACGACGGAAACAACGTGTACGCAGTGGTTCTGCGGGCAACGGACGTGACGGGCAACACCACCGACCAATCGATCACCGTGACAGTGAGCGATGTGGACGAAGTGGCACCGGTCATCTCTGGGCCCGTCGCGCCGATGGTCATTGAGAATGCCACCACCGTGGCGGCCTACATGGCCAATGAGCCGGTGACGTGGAGCCTATCGGGTGGAGCCGATGTGGCTCGGTTTGCGGTGAATGGCGGAGTCCTGAGCTTCGTGTCGCCCACCGACTTCGAAGTGCCGAACGACGTTGACGCAAACAACACCTACAGCGTGGTCCTCCGTGCAACGGACGGTGGAGGCAACACCACCGATCAATCGATCACCGTGACGGTCAGCGACCTGGACGAAGTGGCACCCAACATCACGGGCCCCGTCGCGTCTGGCGTCATGGAGAACACCGCTACCGTTGCCACCTACACAACCGATGAGCCGGTGACGTGGAGCCTGTCCGGCGGAGCCGATGTGGCCCGGTTTGCGGTGAATGGCGGAGTCCTAAGCTTCGTCACGCCCCCCGACTTCGAGGCGCCGAATGACGTCGACGGAAACAACGTGTACGCCGTGGTTCTGCGTGCAACGGACGTGGCGGGTAACACCACCGACCAATCGATCACCGTGACAGTGACCGACGAGAACGACCCTCCGCGGGTCACTGGTGGTTTCCCAGACCTGTCCGCCGTGTACCGCGAGGAGTTCCACTGGGTTCTTCCGCCGACCGCATTCTCCGACCAGGATCCCACCCATACCTTGCAGTGGTCTCTCCAAGGCCTGCCCCGAGGTCTCACCTTCAACCCGGGCAGTCGATCCATCGGCGGCAGACCCGAGGAGATCGGAGACCACCCCCTCCTCCTGAGCGTCAGTGATTCCGGTAGCCCGCCGCGGACCAATTCCACCGGACTCCACCTTCGGGTCCATCCTGCCCAGGCCGTGCTGACACTCTCCGGCCTCGATCAGGCATACGACGGGGAGCCGAAGCGCGTCGGTGTGTCGACCCGGCCGGAGGGCTTGGCTGTCGAAGTGACCTATTCGGGCAGCCGAACCCCGCCCAGCCTCCCCGGCAGCTATTCCGTGGTGGCCATCGTGCGGGATCCCAACGTCGCGGGTCTGGTGACGGGAACCCTGACCCTGACCCGTCCGGGATATTCCCTCAGGCTGAACCCTGCCGCCCCGATGGTGATCGAGGAGGACTCCGGGATCGTGACCCTCTTCCCCTCCGGTGAGGACCTGCTGGAGGTCCGTGGACCGGATGCGACGGTTCTCGACGGCGGGGTGCTTCGGTCGCGTCGATGGTCGCTGGGCCTCGTCTTCAAGTCGTTGCCGACGGATGAACAGGGCCGGCACCGGGGTCATGTGGAGCGATTCCGGGATGGCGTGTGGAGCCGGGTGGAACCTCCGAGTGCCCTGTCCCCGTTGGTGGTGCCCCTCTCGGAATGGGAGGCGGGCCTGTGGGTCTATGTTCCCGATCCGGATCAGACCGGCAGACGCCACGCCCGTTGGCCTTTCGACGCCGAGCTCACCGATGCCGTGGGTATCCGTCTGGCCACCGGGTTCGGGGGGCGATTGGACCTGGCCGTGAGGAATGTGCCGGACGCTCCCGAAGTGGTCGCCGAGCCCCGGATATCGTTGGGGTATCAAGAGGGGGTGATCCTGGGCCTCCATGATCTCTTCCAGGATCGGGATCCGGATTCCTACCGTGCCCTGCGGTTCCGATTGGAGCCGCACGATGCGGGATTCGAGGCGCGTCTGGCGGGCCACGATCTGCAGATCATCAGCACGTCGACCGTGCCCACGACGGGTCGCCTCGCCGTGGTTGCCATCGATCCGCTGGGGCTCGAGGCTCGGATGAATCTGGCGGTCGACAGCCGGGGTGAAGGCCCCCGCAGCAATGGTGCACCGACCCTCGCGGTATGGTCGCTCACCGCGGACGGGGCCATCCCTGAACGCCCCGTCGAATCCGGATCGGGCCCGATGGTCCTCCTCCAACCCGAGAACCGGGAGGCGGTGGCCAGGGTCCGGGGTCGTGATCCCGAAGGCGACGCCCTCGAGTACGGATTGGTCGGACCCGATGCACCGTGGTTCATCATCGATGCCGAGGGGTGGTTGAGGGCTCGGCGTCCGCTGGATTTCGAGCGTCCCGCCGACCTTGAACAGTCCGGCAGCCACCGTTTGGCGGTCACCGTCCGGGATGGCCGGGGAGGCCAGTGCGTCCAACCGCTGGAGATCCGTGTCGTCGACCAGTCTGAGGCCCCGGAGCCCCGGGGTGGCCGGATTCCCGCATGGTTGATGCCTCCGGCCATGTCGGGCGTCGACCGGGAGTACCGGATCTCCGACGCGTTCATGGATCCGGATGGTCGGGGATTCACGGCGTCCCTGCAGAATGCCGAGGCGCTCGCGGCGCTCGGAATCCAGGCCCGATTGGATGGCGATCGATTGAAGCTCCGACGCCTCGGGGGCGGATCGTTTCCCCGGCAGGCGGTCCTTCGGCTTGCGCTCCGGGCCCACGGATCGGTCCGCGAATTCGAGGTTCCCCTGTTGTCCGATTCGGATGGCGACGGGATCGATGACCTCACCGAGACCCTGGCCGGCGATCTCGACCGGGATGGCATCCCCGACGCGGGCCAGGCGACGGTGGTCTCCTTTCCAGCGGGGATCGGCGATGGTGCCGACGGGTCGGGCTGTGCCGACCCCGCATCGTTCCTGTGCCTATGGATGCCCGCGCACGAACCGGTTCCGAGGGATGGCGTACCCGCGGATCCCGGCGAAGTCGCGGCGGACCCGGTGACCGTGAGGTTTTCGAATCCGAGCCTCGAGGAGGTTCCCGCTCCGATGATCGCGGCATGGCGCGGGGCGCTGCTTCCCCGCGGGGTCCGCACCCTGCGCGCGGAGATCGGGTTGCTGGGCTATGCCCTGGAAACCCATCCCGTGGCATCCGACGCGGGTGCCCAGAGGTCATCCTTCCCCGCCATCCAGCACCGGATCCGGGTTCTCCTGCCGGCCGGTTCCCGTGTCAACACGTGCCTGAAGACCGATTCGAACGGCGTCCGCTACGAGTTCCTCAAGGCGCCGTTGTTGGATGTCCTCGGACGGCCCAGGACGGATGCCCAGGGGCGGCCTCTCTTCACCGGCATGGAGGTCCGGCCATCGACGGTCGAAGGGATGCCCGACGAAGCCTGGATCCATCTGGTGGACAACGAGCGGGGCGATGAAGACCCGGCCTCCGGGCGCATCCTCGATCCCGGCATCCTCGCCCTGGTCGACCGGGTCGACGGACCCGCGACGCCTCGGATCGACATCCCCGCCATTCCGGGGTCGCCCGGAGCCGTGGGATTGGAGGGATCGGCCGAGGCCGGAGCCACGGTCCGTCTCTGGGAATCGGGGATCCTTCAGGCGGAGGTCCGCGCCGATGCGCTGGGGCGCTGGCGGTGGGATCCGATCTCCGTCCCTGCGGTCGGCCTCCATCGCTACGTCGCCAGCGCGCGGGAGGCTTCCGGCTTGGAGAGCCCTCGGAGCGCCGAGGCCTGGCTGGTCGTCGGGTCGACACCGGGCGATCCATCCGGCGCCCGGCGCCCGAACGCACTCAGATGGCTCCCTCTCGGTGAAGGGCTCCATATCCGCTTCCATGCGGTTCCCGGCAGACGGTTCCGGGTGCTGTCCTCCCCGTCGCTGCATCCGTCGGTGGACTGGCGGGAACTGGGGAGGGTCGAAGCGGATATGGATGGAGGTCTGACCTGGGTGGATCGTTCGGCGTCCGAAGAACGCCGATTCTACCGCATCGAGCCGGTGGATGCCCCGTGATCCGTGATCAGGGGATCCCACCGGCGGGGACGGAGGGGCATTGGCGGTCCGGCGCCCATGCCCCTTCCATCAGGGCTTCTTCCAGACGATCCGGGCCACGCTGTCCTGGCTCGAACCCTTGGTGGCCCCGCCATGGGTGACGAAATACACCGCGCCGTCCTTGCCCAACTGCATCGCCAGCGGCCCCGCCGGCATCCCCTGCAGGAAGGTCTCGCCGGGCCCGGCCTTGCGCGTCTTGGCGTCCACGGGAGCCGTGCGGATCGATTTGCGGGCGAAGTCGGCGTAGAAGAGGGCGCCCCGGTACTTCTCGGGATAGCCCTGGCCCGAGGCCGAGGCCCGATAGATGAGGGCCCCCACGCAGGAGGCCCCGGTGTTGCGCACGTAATGGAACCAGGGATCGGTGAAGCCATCCACATGGTTGGTCCGGGTGAGGGTCTGCAGTCCCGGCCCGAACACCTTCGGCCAGCCGAAGTTGGCCCCGGGTTGGATGCGGTTCACCTCGTCGTGGTCGTCGTTCAGGTCGCCACCATTCTCGGCCGCCAGCAGCAGTTTCGTCGGGGCGTCGTACGAGAGCGACCAGGGTTGCCGGTGGCCGCGGCTGTACACCCGGGGATCGGCGCCGGGGGTCTTCACGTGGGGGTTGTCCTTGGGCACGGATCCGTCGAAGCCGATGCGCAGCACCTTGCCGCGCAGGTCGCCCAGCGCCTGGGCCTTGTTGTCCGGATCGTCGCAGTACTTGCGCAGGTTGGCGTTCTGGTTGTTCTCGCCGGTGGTGACGTAGAGCACCCGCTCGGCCGGGTGAGCCAGCAGGGCGCCGCCGACATGCTGGCCGGCCTGGTCGCCTTCCCATTCCACCAGCGGTTTTTCGCTGGCGGGGTCGATCTTCGCGGCTGCGCCGCTTCCGGTCACCGTCCATCGGGCCACGCGGGCCACGTACTTGCCCTGGGGTGCGTTGGTGCGGTGGTACGCCAGGAACACATGCGGCGTCCTGGGGAAATCCGGGTGGAAGGCGATGCCGTGCAGGCCACGGTCGCCGCTGACATCGGTGGCGACCGAACCGACCGTCTGCGTCGCCCGGGTCGCGGTGTCGATCCGCCAGACCTGACCGGCGCGCCCGGTGACCCAGGCCGCCCCGTCCGGAGCGAAGGCCAGTTCCATCGGCTCGCTGACGGCCTCCGGGCCGGCGAGGGTCTCGATGGCGAAGCCCGGCGGCAGGATCGCTTCGGCGAGCAGGGCGGACGAACAGGTCAGGGTGGCGGCCAAGGCCGCGAGGACACGAGGGGTGAGGCTCATAGACGTGGGATTCGCAAAGAGGCTGGCCGGATCGCCCGAAGGACGCAACCTTCCACCGCCGGTCCACCGCGGGCCGCGATTCCCGCCACGGCGCACCCTGCACGACCCTGGCCGACGCAGTTGACGCCCGGCAGGTGGCCGGGGCATTACGGAGGGGACACCCCGCCCTCCATGAACACCGCACCCGTCCGCCGGACCCCTTGGCTGCTGCTCTTGACCCTGCCATCGATCCTTTCGGCCGAGCCCGCGACGCCCCAGCGCCGGGTCCACTCCCAGCCCAGTTGGATCGTCGCGAACCCGCAGGTCGAGGTGGCCGTGACCCGTATCGGTGGCCACATGGCACCCGTGACCTTCTTCCGTGACACCGACCGTCCGGTGAGGCCCTACCATGTCTCGCCGTGGCAGGACGAGAAGCCGTCCGCGATGCCGGCTCCCGTGCTGAAGACCCTGCGTGGAGATTTCTTCTGCCTGCCCTTCGGGGGCAATTCGGAGCCGGTCGCCGGCGAGAAGCACCCGCCCCATGGCGAGGTCGCGGGCGAGCCCTGGCGACTGGTCGGAACCCGACGCGCCGGCGCGGTCACCACGCTCACCCTCGAGTTCGAGACCCGCGTGCGGCCCGGTCGGGTCACCAAGGAGTTGTCGCTCGTCGCCGGGCAGAACGTCGTCTATTCGCGTCACCTCCTCCGCGGATTCACCGGCCGGATGCCCTTGGGCCACCATGCCACGCTGGCCATGCCCGAGACCGAGGGGTCCGTGCGCATCGCCACGAGTCCCCTCCGCTGGGGCATGACCTGCCCGTCCCTGTTCAGCGACCCGCGCCAGCGCGAGTATCAGGTGCTCCTTCCCGGCGCCCGTTGGACCGATCTTTCGAGGGTGCCCGTCGCCTGGAAGGGGGCTCCCGATGCCGACCTGACCCGGATGCCCACGAGCCGTGGCCATGCCGACCTGGTCCAATGCGTCAACGAGCCTTGGGAGAAGATCGGCGGCCCGGCCTGGACCACCGCGACCTTCACCGACCGGGGATACCTGTGGTTCGCACTCAAGGATCCGTCGGTGCTCAACAGCACGGTGTTCTGGATGGAGAACCGCGGCCGGCACGGGCACCCCTGGAACGGACGCAACCACTGCCTCGGCCTCGAGGATGTCACCGCGTTCTTCGCCGACGGCCTGGCCGCCTCGACCACCGACAACGCGCTGGGTCGCGACGGTGTGGCGACCTCGGTGCCCCTCGACCCCGAGCGGCCGACCGCCGTCAACTACATCCAGGGCGTGGCACGGGTGCCGTCGGGCTTCGACATCGTCCAGCGGGTCGATTTCTCCCCGGGCACCGCCACCTTCGTCTCCGCCTCGGGTCACCGGGTGGCGGTCCCGGTGCGCCACGAATTCCTCAAGGCCGGTTCCCTCTGATCCGGTCTCGCCGCCACCCTTTCCCACGCCTGTCTCCTCCAACCCCCTGCTCGAACCATGAACACCGCCGGTCGTCTCCTGCTCGTCTGCCTCCTCGCCCTCCTGGGAGGGTGCGGTGGCCCATCGTCCGAACCCGGTGCCGCCGCCACCCCGTCCGCGGGATCGCAGGCGCTCATCGGCGTTTCGCTGCTCACGCTCGACAACCCCTTCTTCAAGGTCATCGGCGACAACATCACCGCCGAGGGCAGGAAGCACGGCTACGAGACGCTGGTGGTCAGCGGCGACAAGGACGTGGCGAAGCAGGGCAACCAGATCAAGGACTTCATCGTCAAGAAGGTCAGCGCCATCGTGCTGAGCCCGTGCGACTCCAAGTCGATCATCCCCGTGATCCAGGAGGCCAATGCGGCCGGCATCCCGGTGTTCACGGTGGACATCCCCTGCAACGAACCCGGCGTGAAGATCGCCACGCAGATCGCCACCGACAACGAAGGCGGCGGCCGGGAGGCGGGCCGTGCCATGATCGAGGCCCTGGGAGACGCCGGCGGCCAGATCGCGGTGCTCCATTTCAAGCAGGCCGAGTCGTGCCAACTGCGCGTGAAGGGATTCATGGAGGTGATCCGTGCCCACAACGCCTCCGGCAAAGCGAAGATCGAGGTGGTCACCGAGTTGGAGAGCGGTGGGGCCAAGGATGTCGGCTACAAGGCCGCCGAGGACGCCCTGCAGGCGCACCCCGGCCTCCGCGGCATCTTCGCCATCAACGACCCGGCGGCCCTCGGAGCGCGCGCGGCGCTCGAGAAGGCCGGCAAGACCCAGGTGCTCATCATCGGCTTCGACGGCCAGCCCGAGGGCAAGCAGGCCATCAAGGACGGGAAGATCTACGCCGATCCGATCCAGTTCCCCGATCAGATGGGCATCCGCATGGTCGATGCCATCGTGCGTCATTCCAAAGGCGAGACCCTGCCGGCGCAGATGCTCATCCCGACCCGTCTGTACCGGAAGTCCGACGCCCAGAAGGATCCGACCCTCCATTGAGAACGACCACGAGACCACTCCATGAGCACCTCCCAGCATTTCCTCCACGAACTCGTCGGGTCCATGTCGCAGGGGGCCGATGGCAATCCCACCGTGGCGATGATCGAGGCGGCCTTCCGGCACCACGGGCTGCACTGGCGGTACATCAACCTGGAGGTGACGCCCGAGGCGTTGGGCGCCGCGGTCCGGGGGGCCAAGGCCATGGGTTTCCGGGGGTTCAATTGCAGCCTGCCGCACAAGGTGGCCGTGATCCCGCATCTCGACGGTCTGGGGCAGTCGGCGTCGGTGATGGGTGCGGTGAATTGCGTGGTGCGCCGGGAGGACCGCTTCATCGGTGAGAACACCGACGGGAAGGGGTTCCTCAAGTCGCTGCAGACCCTCGTCGATCCCGCCGGCAAGTCGGTGGTGCTCTTCGGTGCCGGGGGTGCGGCGCGGGCCATCGCCGTGGAACTCGGCCTGGCGGGCGTCCGTCGGATCACGATCGTGAATCGCTCCGAGGCCCGCGGGGCCGAATTGGCGGGTCTCCTCCGCGACGCCCTCCGTCTCGATGCACGCCTGGAGGTGTGGCGTGGCGAGCATGCCGTGGCCGAGGGCACCGACATCGTGATCAACGGCACTTCCATCGGGCTCTACGATCCCGAGGCGCGACTGCCGATCGACCTCGATTCATTGAAGCCCGGCATGGTGGCGGCGGATGTGGTCTTCAATCCCGTCCGGACCCGGTTCCTCATCGAGGCGGCCTCGCGGGGCTGCAGCCCCCTCGACGGTCTGGGCATGCTGGTCAATCAAGGCATCGTGGGCGTCCAGTACTGGACCGGGGTCGATCCCGATCCCGCGGTGATGCGCCGCGCCCTGGAGTCGGCCATGGGCGTATGAGTCCGGCCGTGCCGCCGCCGCCGTTGTTGGCGCTGGAGGGGATCGTGAAATCGTTCCCCGGCGTCCGGGCGCTGCGCGGGGTCGATCTGCGGTTGAACGCGGGCGAGGTCCTGGCGGTGCTCGGTGAGAATGGCGCGGGCAAGAGCACGTTGATGAAGGTCATCGGAGGCGCCCACGCCCCCGATGCCGGCACGCTGTCCATCGACGGCCGGGTGCACCGGTTCCGATCCCCGCACGAATCCCGGGCGGCCGGGGTGGCGGTGATCCATCAGGAGTTCCACCTCGTGCCGGCGCTGACGGCGGTGGAGAACATCTTCCTCGGTCAGGAATCGACCCGGGCGGGGTTCGTGGATCGTCGGCGGGAGCGCACCGAGGTGGCGTCGCTGTTCCGTCGCCTGGGGGTCGAGGTCGATCTGGACGTTCCCTGCCGCCGGCTCAGCACGGCCCAGCAGCAGTTGGTCGAGATCGCCAAGGCGCTGCTCTTCGAAGCCCGGATCCTGATCATGGACGAGCCCACCGCCGCGCTGACGTCGCATGAAGCGGGGAAGCTCTTCGCCGTGATCGCCGATCTGAAGCGCCAGGGCCTGGGCATCCTCTACATCAGCCACCGACTCGAGGAGGTCTTCACCATCGCCGACCGCGTGAGCATCTTGCGCGACGGGGGCAACGTCTGCGATCGCCCCATCCACGGGATCACGCGCGATGAGATGATCGAGCGCATGGTGGGTCGGCCGTTGGACCAGGAGTTCCCCGCGCGGCGTGTGGCGGTGGGAGGCCCTCGGCTCGAGGTGTCGGGGCTGCGTCGGGGAGATGCGGTGCGGGGTGTGTCGTTCCAGGTGCGTCGCGGCGAGATCCTGGCGCTGACCGGGCTGGTGGGCTCGGGTCGGACCGAGACGGCACGGCTCGTGTTCGGGGCCGACCCCAGGGATGGCGGCGAGATCCGGCTCGATGGCCGCGTCCTCGGGATTCGTTCACCTCGCGATGCCATCGACGCGGGCATCGGTTTGCTGACCGAGGATCGCAAACAGCAGGGGCTGGTGCTGCGGCATGCGATCCGGGAGAATTTCAGTCTGCCGAACCTGGCACGCTGGTGCCGTCGGGGTTTCGTGCGCCGGCGGCAGGAGCGTTCCGAATTGGAGCGCTACGGGGCGACCCTCCGCATCCGCCTCGACGACCCTGAGGAACCGGTGGGGCACCTGTCCGGAGGCAATCAGCAGAAGGTGGTGCTGGCCAAATGGTTGGCCCGCGACTGCGAGGTGCTCATCTTCGACGAACCGACCCGGGGCATCGATGTCGGGGCGAAGCACGAGATCTACCAACTGATGAACGCACTGGTCGCCGCGGGCAAATCCATCCTGATGATCAGCTCCGAATTGCCCGAGGTGCTGGGGATGGCCGACCGGATCCTGGTGATGCACGGAGGCCGGATCACCGGCGAGATCACCGAGGTGGCCCGCACGACCCAGGAGGAGATCCTGCATCTGGCCCATGCCTGAATCCATGAAACCCGCACGACTGCTCGCCGACTACGGCATGATCCTGGTGCTGGTGCTCCTGTGCGCCTTCTTCAGCGTGGTGACCTACAGCGAGCAGTCGCCCACGGGGGAGGCGGCGGTGCGCCAGGTGGTCGAGGCCGTGTCGAAGGCCCACCCCGGCGGGGCCCGGGTGTTCGTCGTCGCCAGCGACCAACCGGCGGACGGCGCATTCGCAGCCCGGGTCGAGCGCGACCTGAGCGCCGTCGGTGCGCGGGTCCTGGCGACCGTGACAGGGGAGCCCCGGAATGCCCGCGAAGCCCTGCTGAGGATCGCGGCCTCCGGTGCATCGATCGACGTGATCGCCGCCACCCGGGTCGCCGGCGGTTGGCGGGTGTTCTCGGACCTGAAGGTCGATTTTCCCGGGCTGGGAACGCCGCGGATGATCATGCCGGCCAGCCGTCGATGGCCCCATTTCCTGAAGTCCGAGAACCTGCTGAACATCGCCAACCAGATCGCGGTGATCGCCATCGTGGCCATCGGCATGACCCTGGTCATCATCACCGGCGGCATCGATCTGTCGGTGGGCAGCCTCATCGCCCTGTCGGCGGTCCTGGCGGCGGGATTCATCCGCGATCGGGCCGGTGGCGTGACCGCTTCGACCGGCGGCATGGTGCTCGGGTGTCTGCTGGCCATCGCGGTGTGCGGTGGCATCGGAGCCTTCTCCGGCCTCATGATCACCCGGTTCGCGATCCCGCCCTTCATCGGGACCCTGGCCATGATGCTCGTGGGCAGTGGTCTGGCCTATCTCCTGGCCCAGGGACAGTCGATCTATCAGATCCCCGACAGTTTCGTCTGGCTCGGGCGTGGCGCGGACCTCTTCGGGCTCCCGAACGCCGTGGTGCTCATGCTGGTGTTGTACGCCCTCGCCCAGGTGCTCATGTCGCGCATGAAGCTCGGGCGTTATCTCTACGCGGTGGGTGGCAATCCCGAAGCGGCGCGGCTTTCCGGGGTTCCGGTCCGGCGCGTGCTGCTTTTCGCCTATGTCGTCAGCGGGTTGCTGGCTGGGGTCGGTGGGGTCGTGATGGCCTCCCAGCTCAAGAGCGGATCCCCCACCTACGGCGCCATGTACGAGTTGTACGTGATCGCGGCCGTCGTCGTGGGCGGCACCAGCCTCAGCGGGGGCGAGGGCCGCATGCTGGGCACCCTGACCGGAGCCTTCACCATCGCGGTCATCCAGAACGGCATGAATCTCACCAACGTGGAGAGCTACACCCAGAAGGTGGTGCTCGGCCTGGTGATCCTCGGCGCGGTGTTGCTCGACAAGCTGCGCCACGCCCGATGAAACGCCATTCCCATGCCGACCCCGATCGACCCCGTCCGAAGAACTCCTGATCGAACCCTCTCCATGAAACTCCTGCTCAAGATCCCGCTGCTGTGTCTGGCCCTCTCCGTGGCTCCGGTGCTGTCGGCGACCGACGACCTGCCCATCGCCGATTTCGAAGGGGCCGACTACGGCTCGTGGAAGGCGACGGGTGAAGCCTTCGGCACCGCGCCGGCGCGCGGCGCACTGCCCGGTCAGATGCCCGTGGAGGGGTTCCAAGGGCAGGGTCTGGTGAACAGCTTCCGGGGAGGTGACGACACCACGGGTTCCCTGGAATCACCCCCGTTCCGGATCGAGCGGCGATTCATCGCCTTCCTCATCGGGGGCGGAAAGAACGAGCAGAAGCTCGCGCTGCAACTGGTGGTCGATGGCCGGGTGGTCCGCAGCGCCACGGGTCCGAACGACCGCAGCGGTGGCAGCGAGGCCCTGGCCCCGGATTCCTGGGAGGTCTCCGACCTCGCGGGCCGCATGGCCTCCCTCCGCATCGTCGACGAGGCCAAGGGCGGCTGGGGGCATCTGAATGTGGATCATCTGCGCCAGACCGACACCCGTCCGAAGGGGCCGCAGTTGAACGTCGAGCGGTCGATCCGCGTCCGGTCCCGCTACCTCCATCTGCCCATCCGCAACGGGGCTCCGAAGCGGAAGGTGACGCTGCTGGTCGACGGCAAGGTCGTGGTCCGCAACGACATCGAGCTCGCCGACGGCCAACCCGACTGGTGGGCCCCGATGGAGGTCCGGTCGTGGAAGGGCAAGACCGTCACCCTCCGCGTGGATCGCCTGCCGGCGGAGTCCAAGGCGTTGGCCGCCATCGCGCAGGGCGACACGCTGAAGGATGCGGGCTCGCTCTATCGGGAACCGCTCCGGGGACAATTCCACTTCTCACCGCAGCGGGGCTGGAACAACGACCCCAACGGGATGGTCTTCTACAACGGCGAGTACCACCTGTTCTTCCAGCACAATCCGTACGGCTGGGATTGGGGCAACATGCACTGGGGCCATGCGGTCAGTCGCGATCTCGTCCATTGGGAGGAGTTGGGAGACAAGCTGCTGCCCGACGACATGGGGCCCATGTTCAGCGGCAGCGCGGTGGTCGACTGGAACAACACCAGCGGCTTCGGCAAGGATGGGAAACCGCCCCTGGTGCTGATCTACACGGCCGCGGGCAATCCCACCGTGCAGGGCATCGCCTACAGCACCGACGGTCGCACGTTCACGAAATATGCGGGCAATCCGGTCCTGAAGGAGATCACCGGTGGCAATCGCGATCCCAAGGTGATGTGGCACGAGCCGACCCGGAAGTGGGTGATGGTGCTCTACGTCGAATGGCAGAAGAAGCACACCATCCACTTCTTCCATTCACCGAACCTGCGCGACTGGAGCCTGGCCCAGATCGTCGAGGGCGATGCCCCGGGCAAACCTTATCTCTTCGAATGTCCGGACTTCTTCGAGTTGCCCGTCGACGGCGATCCGGGCCGGAAGCGGTGGGTGTTGCTGGCCGCCAACAGCGCCTATGCGGTGGGTTCCTTCGACGGCGCCCGCTTCGTGCCCGAGCAGAGCAATCTGACCGGCCACCGGGGCAGGGGATTCTACGCGCCGCAGACCTTCAGCGACATCCCGGCCCGGGATGGTCGGCGCATCCAGATCGGGTGGTTCCAGACCGCCACCAAGGGCATGGCCTTCAACCAGTCCATGACCGTGCCTTTGGAACTCCGACTCCTGCGCACGGCCGAGGGGCCGCGACTGACCTTCACGCCGGTGCGGGAACTCGAGGCGCTGCGGGCCCGTTCCCATCGGCTGGGTTCCGTCGCGTTGGCGCCGGGTGCCGTGAACCCGTTGGCCGCGCTGCGCGGGGACTTGCTCGAGGTGCGTGCGGTGATCGAGCCGGGTGAGGCCGCCGCGATCGACTTCCATCTCCGTGGGGTGCCACTGAGCTACGACGTGAAGCGTCAGGAACTGGTGGTGAACCAGCACCGCGCGCCGGCTCCGCTGCACGAGGGTCGTCTCGACCTGACCGTGTACTGCGACCGCACCGGTCTGGAGGTCTTCGCCAGCCGGGGGTTGTGCTACGTGCCCATGCCCGTCCAACCGAAGGCCGACGATCGGTCCCTCGCGGTGCAGGTCCAGGGAGCGCCGGTCCGGTTCCAGAACCTCGAGGTCCATGAACTCCGCTCGGCCTGGAAGACCCGTTGAACCCATGGCCCTGGATGCCTCCAACCCGTCGGTGCCATCGGCTCCAGCCCATCAGGGCGACTCCCGGGGCACCCGTTCCCGGCCGCCCTGCTGCATCGGCCTGGGAGAAATCCTCTGGGACCTCCTTCCCGGAGGCCGCCAATGGGGTGGAGCCCCGGCCAACTTCGCCTATCACGCGCATGCGTTGGGAGCCGAAGCCCTGGTGCTGTCGCGCATCGGGCGTGACGACCTCGGTCGCGAACTGCTCGAGCGCCTCGCGGCCCTCGGTGTGTCCACCTCGGGCATCGCCATCGATCCGGTCGCGCCCACGGGCACGGTGAGTGTGGCCCTCGATGAAGCCGGTCGCCCGACCTTCACCATCCATCCCGAGGTCGCCTGGGATCTCTTCGAGGCCGGACCCGAGGTCTTGCAGCAGGCCGCCCGGGCCGACGCCGTGTGTTTCGGCACGCTGGCCCAACGGCACCCGGTGGCCCGCGCCTCGATCCGGCGGGTGCTCGAGGCGACCCCGCCCGAGGCCCTGCGGATCTTCGACATCAATCTGCGCCAACGGTTCTGGTCGCCGGAGACGATCCTCGAGTCGCTCGCCCTGGCCACGGTCCTCAAGTTGAACGACGAGGAAATGCCGGTCTTGGCCGAGGTGTTGGGATGGACCGGAGAGGCCGACGAACGATTGTTGGAACGCCTGGCCCAGCGTTTCGATCTCCGGGCGGTCGCCCTGACCCGGGGCGCCCGGGGCAGCCTGCTGTGGTGGGACGGACGCTGCGTCGCCTGGCCGGGTTCCCGGCTCCAGGTCGTGGACACGGTGGGTGCGGGTGACAGTTACACCGCCGCCCTGGCCCTGGGTCTGCTGGCGGGTCATGCCCCGGAAGCGATCCTGGCCATCGCACACCGCGTCGCCGATTTCGTGTGCACCCAAGCCGGAGCCACCCCGCCGATGCCCGACGCATTCCGGCAGCACTTCAACGAGGTGACCGGGGGAGGGTGACGTGGTCGGGGGCGGGAAAGCTCGGGAGGGTCGAGGCGGAAACCATTCCCGGGAAACCACCTGAACCGTTTCGGCGGAGGAAGACCGAAGGTGGCATCGAAGGGAAACCGACCGGAAAAATGGTGCGCGGGGCGGGGGTCGAACCCACAACCTTCGGCTTCGGAGACCGACGCTCTATCCAATTGAGCTACCCGCGCGACCGGAACCTCACCTTAAGAATCCGTCCCCGACCGGGCAACTGTTAGTTCTGAGCGGTGTCGCACCGTCGCAACGGGGGCGCTCGGTCGAGGGGTTCGGTTCGGGCCGTCAGCCTTTTCTGACGGGGACCCGATCCGGCCGACGGGCCGTGTTTGCCGGATGGACAATTGGGACCGTCTGGCGGTTGATGGCAGCGCATGATCCGCAGCCTTCTTGGAAAGACCCGGGGCATCCTGATCGGGGTGGGACTGTTCTGTACGGCGCACGTCTCCTCGGCGCTCCTCGCGGCGGTGGATGTCCGGCCGGAGCGGGTCCCGGAGGCGGGCCTCCAGCCCGACGCGGTCGTGGATG
>JBEGWF010000038.1:0-6878 GCA_041177965.1 Verrucomicrobiota bacterium
CCCGGAGCCGGCCCACGATGAAGGCGTCGCGCGGCGCGATGGAGCCCGCCAAAGCCAGCGAACCCGCCGTGGTCTGCATGCGGTCGCCCGTGTCGATGTTGTCTTTGATGAGCACCGGCACGCCGTGCAACGGGCCTCGCGGGCCTTTCGTACGCCGTTCGTCATCGAGCGCCCGGGCCATGGCGATGGCGTCGGGATTCGGTTCGATGACCGAGTTCAGGCGCGGGCCACTGCGATCGAGCCGGTGGATCCGCCGCAGGAAGTGCTCCGTGAGCCGATCCGCCGTGAGCGAACCCCCGGCCATGCGTCGCTGCACCTCGGCCACGGACAACTCCGACAGCGAGGCCGAACCGCCGACTGTGCCAGTGACGCACCCGGACAAGGTCCCGAGAGACGTCGCAGCCAACGAGGCCATGCCCAGGCTTTGGAGGAAGTGTCGCCGGTTCTTCATGAGTCCATTTCACTGAAGCCTGAGGTATTGGTCCATGGCTTGTTGATTCCTGACCGGCTTGGGACCACCGCAACTACCGATGCCACCCGATGCTTAATTGCATGACCCGAAATCCGGAGGATCACCGAAACAAGTCACTATGAGTGCCGGTGCGTTCGAAACGAACGTGGGAGTCATTTTCCGTGAGCGTATAGATGAGCAACCAGTCGGGTTCGATATGGCAATCGCGACTGCCGGCGAAATCTCCACGGAGTGGGTGATCCTTGAGCGAGTCTGGCAATGGACCTCCGTCAATCAGCAGTTCCAAGACAGCCTTCAGCTTCGACAAGTCTTTGCCCCGCTTCTCTGAGCGTTTGACGTCCTTCTTGAACTGGCTGGTACGGCTGAAGGTTCTCACGAGCAACCCGTTGAAAATCCGCTCTTATATTCCCAAGTCGGAATAAAGTTCTCTCTTGGAACCAAACCGTTTCACGTTTCGGCCCGCTTTGCTGGCGTTGAGGACGGTGGTGGTGAGCTTGTTCGGCAGCCGCACCTCGAAGGGCAGTCCTCGCTGCAATTGGATTTGTCGGTAGAGAAGATGAACCGCCTCTGAAGCCGTAAGCCCCAATTGGGCCAAGATGGCTTCGACCTCGCTCTTGAGGACAGGCTCAATCCGGGTGCGGATGGTCGCGGTTTTGCTCATGGTGCGAATGTGGCCACAATGTAGGCACAGGGCAAGCCACTCTGTTTTCTGATCTACGGCATGCTTTGGACCAGAGAGTACTCAATCCTGCTCAGGCCAGGATGCCGCGGACCACTTCGCCACCGATGTCGGTGAGGCGGTAGTCCCGACCTTGGAACCGGTGGGTGAAGCGGGTGTGTTCGATGCCCAGCAGGTGCAACACAGTGGCTTGGAAATCGTTGGCGTGGACGGGGTTCTCGGCGGTGTTGTAGCCGAAGTCGTCGGTGGATCCGTAGGTCGTGCCGCCCCGGATGCCGCCACCGGCCATCCACAGCGAAAAAGCCTTCATGTGGTGGTCGCGGCCGTAATTGCCATTGGAGCTGTCGCCCTGGTTCATGGGGGTGCGGCCGAATTCACCGCCCCAGACCACGAGGGTATCCTCCAACAAGCCGCGCTGTCGCAGATCGCGGATGAGGGCCGCGGAAGCCTGATCCACCGCCTTGGCCGTCTTGGCGATGTCGGCCGGCAGGTTGTTGTGATGGTCCCAGCCCCGGTGATACAGCTGGATGAATCGCACCCCCCGCTCGGCCAATCGCCGGGCCAACAGGCAGTTGTTGGCGTAGGACGACTTTCCGGGCTCGGCGCCGTACATCTCCAGGGTCGCCCGGTTCTCCTTCGAGATGTCCATGAGCTCCGGCACGCTGGTCTGCATGCGGTAGGCCATCTCGAACGAAGCGATGCGCGTGGCGATCTCGGGATCTCCCACCGATTGCAAATGCTCCCGATTGATCTCGCGGGTGCCGTCGATCAACCGGCGGCGGATCTCCGGGGAGATGCCCTGCGGATTGTTCACAAACAGAATGGGTTCAGCCCCGGAGCGGAACTCCACGCCCTGATGGTTGGTGGGCAAGAAACCACTGCCCCAATAGCGGGTGAGCAACGGTTGATCCTGCCCCTGCCCCGACGCCAACACCACGAAGGCCGGCAACTGCTCATTCTCACTGCCCAAACCGTAGGAGATCCAGGAACCCATGGCCGGCCGACCCGCCTGCTGGTGGCCGGTTTGCATGAGGGTGACACCGGGGTCGTGATTGATGGCCTCGGTGTGCATGGAACGCACCAACGCGATCTCGTCGGCGATGGAACCGATGTGCGGGAGCAACTCGGAGATCTCCATGCCGGACCGGCCGTACCGATCGAAACGGAAGCGGCTGCCCACGCAGTTGAGCGGCTGACCCATGAGCTGCGCGATGCGTTGGCCGCGGGTCAGGCTTTCCGGCATGGGCTTGCCGTTCATCTTCACCAACTCGGGCTTGGGATCGAAGAGATCCAAATGGGACGGCGCGCCCGATTGGAACAGATAGATCACCCGCTTGGCCCGCGGCGGCCGATGCAGCACCCGGGTGTCTTTGGGAATGCCCGGCATCCCAGGAACCTCGGCCGACGCGGTGTCGGACGAACCCAGCAGCGAGGCCAAGGCCGCAGCCCCGATCCCACGGGCTCCGCGAGCAAAGAAATGGCGCCGTGTAAGATGCAGAGCGATGGAGTCTTGAGGATTCATGGTCATTCGCGGGTGACGGCTTCGTCGAGATTGAGAAGGGCGCTGGCCACGCCGGTCCAGGCGGCCAGATCGGCCGTGGGAAAGCCCTCGATCTTGGGCCCCTGCCCCACGCGCGTGATGGCTTCGGCGGCCGGGATGTCGCGGGCATAGGCCTCCAGAAGGTCCTCGAACAGGCGCTGCAAGGCGGCCCGCTCCCGATCGGAGGCCGGACGCGCCAGCAGGGATTTCATGGCGAAATCCAGGCGCTCAGGCACGGTGCCACCCGGTGAGTCGCGAAGGATCCGCTGCGCAAAGAAACGCGCGGCCTCAAGATAGGTCACATCGTTCATGGTCACGAAGGCTTGGAGCGGCGTGCAGGTGGACGGCCGCTGCACGGTGCACAGCGCCCGGTCGGGGGCATCGAACGTCTGCAGCGTGGGATTGGGCACGGTGCGCTTCCACAAAGTGTAGAGGCTGCGCCGGTAGAGCTCTTCCCCTTGGCCCACCTGATAACTGTTGCCGGCGAACATCTTCTCCTCCCACAAGCCCGGCGGTTGGTACGGACGCACACTGACGCCGCCGATGCGCTTGGAGAGCAGGCCACTGACGGCCAGCGCATTGTCTCGGAGCATCTCGGCCGGCAGGCGGAAGCGGGGACCGCGCGCCAACAGCAGATTCTCCGGGTCACGGGCCAGCAGTTCCGGCGACACCCGCGACGACTGTCGGTACGTGGCGCTGAGCACGATCTGCCGCAAGAACGTCTTCACATTCCAACCGTCTTCGATGAAGCGCCGCGCCAACCAGTCCAGCAACTCCGGGTGGGTGGGCGGTTGCCCGTTGGTCCCGAATTCATTGGCCGTCCGCACGATGGGGTTGGGAAAGAACAAGCCCCAGAACCGGTTCACGGCGACTCGGGAAGTCAGCGGGTGCGATGGATCCACAAGCCATCGGGCCAGATCCAACCGATTGGTGCCCGAGACGTATCGAGCGGGCGGCAGGCAACTCGTCGGCACATCCGCCGTCACCCGCTCCCCCTTGGAGCGATAATCGCCGCGGACCCGGATGTGACTGGCCCGCCCTTCCTTCATGTCTTCCATGACGCGCAGCGTGGGGATGGACCGGTTCAGGTCGTCGCGACGCTTCTGCTCGGCCGCCAAGCGGGCCGTCAACTCCTTCACCTCGGGAATGCGGGTGGTGCGGTAATACGTCCGCAATTCCAACGCCTGGGCCGGAGTGCGCCGGTCCATCGGCAGTCGGGCGAGATCCCGCAAGGCGGCCATCTTGGGATCCCCGGCTTCGCGGTCGGTGGCGAAGTAGAAACCGCTGCCACCGGCCCGGTTCACGATCTTCAGGAGAAGGTGATTCTCCCCGGCCTTCAGCACCGCCTGGACCTCTTCCTGATTGGCCGCCGCTCCCCGACTCACGTCCTTGGCCAGCAACTCATGTCCGTTGAGCCAAACGCGGATGCCATCGTCACTGCCCAGGAAGAGCGCCTGGGTGCGCACTTGGCTCGAGGTCAGGGTGCGATGCAAGTAGGTGGCTCCGAGGTCGTTGGACAAGGCCTGGACCACGCCATCCTTCCAACCCGGTTCGAGGACCCAGGCTTTCCGATCGTTGCCGAACACGGCCTCGGCCTGGAACCCCTTCTCCGGCCCGAACTGCCGCTCGAAGGCCACCTTGCCGTCGGGTTCCACAAAGGGCCCCACTCGTCGCCAAGGCCCCAATTGAAGGACTCCGGCCAATTCGGTGCCGGCCAGCCAAGACTTCTCCCAGGCGGTCTGGGCCGAATCCCAGTCGGAGCGCTTCTCGTTCAATCGCTCGGTGTGGCTGGCTTCCAACGTCCGGACGGATTCTTGGAGCGCCTTCAGGTCCGCCTCCTGACGGGCCGTCGGCACCTGGATGAACGGCGGGGCCGGATCGCTGTCGAGCCCCTTCTCGGGGATGCGGTTGAAGAAGTCGTAGAGCTGGTAGTACTCGCGCTGGGTGAAGGGGTCGTACTTGTGGTTGTGGCACTCCGCGCACTGAATCGATGAACCCAGGAACACGGTCCCGAAGGTGTTCACCCGATCGGTGACGTACTTGTTGAGGTATTCGTCGGGGTCGGCGCCTCCCTCGGTGCTCGACATGCCGTTGCGGTTGAATGCGGTGGCCACACGCTGATCCCGCGTTGGATGGGGCAGAAGATCTCCCGCGAGTTGATCGACGATGAATTGGTCGAAGGGTTGGTTGGCGTTGAAGGCGCGGATCACCCAGTCGCGGTATTGCCACATGGATCGCGGCGCGTCGGCATGGTAGCCGTCGCTGTCGGCGAATCGGGCCAGATCCAGCCACGGCACCGCCATGCGCTCGCCATAGGTCTGACTGTTGAGCAATCGATCGACCAGCTTCTCGTAGGCTTCGCCCGAGTTGTCGGCGAGATAGGCATCCACCTCGTCCACCGTGGGCGGCAGCCCGGTCAGGTCGAGGGAGACCCGGCGCAGCAAGGTTCGGCGATCGGCCTCCGGCGAAGGCTTCAGTCCTTCCTTCTCCAATCGGGCCAGGATGAACGCGTCGATGCCGTTGCGCACCCAACCTGGCGATGGCACCGCCGGCAGCGCCGGGTCTTCCACGCTTTGGTGCGACCAATGCCCTTTCCATTCGGCCCCCTCCTGGATCCAACGACGAAGCGATTCCATCTGGGACGGCGACAACTGTTTGCCCGTCGACGCCGGCGGCATGTGCTCATCCGGGTCGGTGCTGGAAATGACCTGCAGCAACCGGGATTCGGACGGGTTTCCCGGCACCACCGCGCGCGCTCCGGAGGCCAGCTTCATGGTCGCGCCCTCCGGCCGATCCAACCGGAGACCGCCTTTGCGCTTTTCCAAATCGGGTCCGTGGCACGGATAGCAATGCTCCACCAACAGTGGACGGATCTCCCGGTTGAAATCCAGGCGCGGAGCCGAGGCGCCCAGCACCGGCCGGGTCAGATTGGCTGCCATGGCCAGCCACACGGAGGTCATGCCCAGCCATCGGAAAAGGAGACAGGCGCCGGACCGGAAAGGATTGGAATACAGGGGCATCGTCAAATCGGGTTTTCGGCTCGGGGACTCGCAAAAACGTACGGTCGAATCGGCGCCACTGCCATGCCTTTTCCCAATCCGGAACGGAACAAAACTAGACGACGGATGGGCCCCCGGATGGGCCTCGATCAAAGGCCGAGGCGGACTTTGAGATCGCGAGCGACCGAGCGCTCGGGTCGGGCTTCGATCAGCCGATCCAACAGACGGCGGGCTCCGTCGGGATCGGATCGCGCTCGCAGCGAGGCCCGCGTGATCAATTGGGCATATCCCGGGGTGAAATCGGCGCTCAAGACCACACTCCGTAGGAAACCCTGCTCCGCTTCCGCAGGCCGTCCCTCAGACTCGGCAATGAGGCCCCGCAGGTGAGCGTCTCGAGCGTCGAGATAGGCGCGGAACCGCCGGCACCCGTCTGCCGTTTGCACGGCACACCAGTCCTCTGGAAGCGGACGCCGGAGGTCCAGCAACTCCGCCAGCAGAGCCTGTCCCTTCGGCGCCGAGTGACCCAAGGTCCGGGGTGCGTCGAAGAGCAGGACCGGACGATCGTCGGTGTTGATGCCGGCGGACCGGGAATAGGCCTTGAGGGTTTCGGCATCGGCGAACCAGGTGCCCATCACCGGCAAGACCTCGGCCAAGGCCATGGGCCTGAGGGCTTCCCGCAAACTGGGCTGGTTCAACCGCCGCTCCAGGGCCTCGGGCGACCAGAACGGGCGTCGGTACCCGCCGATGAGTCCGATCACCGGCGTATCGGCGTTGAGGCGCAGCAACAGCGCCGAGGCGTCGGGAAACACTTCCAGAAACGTGGCGGTGATCATCCGCAGCCCGTGGGCATCGAGCTGGAAGAGCGGCAGCCACTGACAAAAAAGACCGTCGTCCGACAAGCGATCGCGGATCGCCTGGAAGTGTTCTCGGGTGTACAGGCCCGCCGCCCCATCCCGCGCCGGATGGAACAAGTCGGCGATCACGACATCGTAGCGTCGGGTGGATGCTCGAACGAACCTCCGGGCATCGGCCACCCGCACCGTGAGCCGATCACCATGGGCATTGTGCGGCGCGAATTCAGGGAGCACCTCGGCGACCTCGGGCACCAATTCAATCCCTTCGGCCACCAATCCGGGGTGGGCCTCCAAGGCGGCGAACGAAATGCCTGTGCCCACGCCCAGGAACAGG